>JBDKUB010000428.1:0-4337 GCA_039679915.1 Anaerolineaceae bacterium | reverse complement strand
GCTGACATTAACTGGGTTGACCCTACTTTTTGGCACCAATCCTTCCAACAACGCATTTCCTCGTTTATGGTTAGGATGCTGTGGGCTTTATATACAACCTTCTGAACCGCTTAAGCTTCTGCTGATTATCTATTTAGCTGCCTATTTAGCCAACATTCTAGACAGACAAGCAAGACACTTCGATGGCAAACTGGTCGTCACCTCTTCTTTTACCCATCGCTTAGTACCGCTCCTGGCTCCGACGGCCATCATGACCGGTTTGGCGCTTTTGCTGCTCATCTTTCAGCGCGATCTGGGCACCGCAACGATTTTTCTTGTCCTTTATGCCATGATCATCTATATCGCCACCAGCCGTTGGGAAATCCTGGTGGCTTGCGGCGCTCTGTTGACCATGGCGGGTTTTGCCGGTTATTTCCTTTTCGATGTCGTGCGTCTGCGTATCGAAGCCTGGATCAACCCATGGCTGGATCCCAGTGGAAGGTCATTTCAAATTGTGCAGTCTCTATTAGCTGTTGCCAATGGCGGTATATTAGGCAGAGGCAGCGGTTTAGGCAACCCCGGTTTGGTACCCATTCCCCATTCCGATTTTATCTTTTCGGCCATCTGTGAGGAGAATGGTCTGGTAGGGGCTTTGGCGCTTATCTTGCTCCTGGCATTGTTCTGTGTGCGGGGGTTGAGCATTGCCCTGCGTACATCGGATAATTTTCAACGAATTCTGGCGTGTGGGTTGACCACCTACCTTTCGGCGCAAAGCATCCTGATTATTGGAGGCAATTTACGTTTGCTTCCGCTTACCGGCGTTACCCTTCCCTTTGTCTCTTATGGCGGTTCTTCGCTGGTTACATCGTTTCTGGCATTGATGATTCTGCTCCAAATCAGCAATCAAAATCCCGACCCGGTCTTGAATAAACCAAACCTGGCACCCATTCTCCATTTGGGTGGGTTTTTATTAGCAGGCTTCTTTGCGGTAGCCGTTACAGTGGGTTGGTGGGCGTATTATCGTGGTCCGGATTTGCTCACCCGCACCGATAACGCCCGGCGAGCGATTGCGGATCTGTCCGTTCGCCGCGGAGATATCCTGGACCGCAACAATAATCCGCTGGTTGTCACCCAGGGTGAACCGGGTTCCTATTCACGCAAAATTCTATACCCGGCGTTGAGCCCAATCATTGGCTATACCAACCCCAAATATGGTCAGTCTGGTCTGGAAGCCAGCCTCGATCCCTATTTGAGGGGTATTCAAGGAAATTCCAGTTTTACCATATGGTGGAATCATTTGCTTTATGGTCAACCTCCACCCGGATTGAATATCCGCCTCACACTTGAAAGCCGGCTACAAAAATTGGCTGATGATCTCTTGGCAGACAAGTCCGGCGCCTTGGTGTTGATCAATGGAGATACCGGTGAAACCCTGGTTATGGCATCTCATCCCGGATTCGACGCTAACCAATTGGAAAATACCTGGAACGAGCTCATCACAGACCCCAACGCGCCTTTGTTGAATCGGGCTGTCCTTGGGCAATATGCTACCAGCTATTTGAAAAACCTGCTGAATCCCACCAACTATACTGTGGATAATTTTTATAGAACGCCCCAATTGCGTTTGCCCAGCGACCCAACCCCAGCCGATACAAGTGGTGAAACCATCACTCCAGTACAAATGGCAATCATGGCAGCCACTTTGAGCAATAACGGAACACGTCCGGCGGTATCCTTAGTGACCGCAGTCGATACACCCCGGGCAGGTTGGGTAATCTTGGCGCCTCTCGAAAAATCACAGTCAATGCTCTCTGACTCTGCAGCCCAATCTTTGATTCATAAATACTGCATAATTGATGAAGAAACCTGGAGTATTACCTCTGTAGTCGATGCGAAAAGCGAACACCCAATCACCTGGTATGTTGGCGGCACGCTGCCGGCACATCAGGGAGAATCCTTCGCAATTGCCCTTGTGTTAGAAGAAGCAAATTCCAGCCTGGCGGCACAAATCGGCGCAGAATTACTGGCAAGCGCCCTTCACCCCCAATAATTATCAGGCTGTTACCCGCAAAAAACGGCGTTTCCCTACCTGTAAAATACCCGGATGGGGGAAGGTGAGATTGGCATCCGTGAGAAGTTCACCATCCAAGCGGACGCCATTTTGGGCGATCATGCGTTTCCCCTCGCTTTTACTCGAAACCAGATTCCCATCCAGTAATACATCCAGCACGGTTGGGTTGCCCTGCAATTTGTATTCGGGAATTTCATCGGGTATCGCGCCGCGTTGAAAAACGCTCACAAAGGCTTCTTCGGAAGCCTTAGCAGCTTCGGCGCCGTAGAAAATCTCGACAATCTCTCGTGCCAATTTCATCTTTGCATCCCGCGGATGTAAGCTGCCCGATCGAAGCCCATTTTCAATTTCTTCGATTTGTTGGGTAGACCAGCGTGTCACCAGCCGAAAATAAGCCGGCATGGCGCTATCGGGTACGCTCATCACCTTCCCGTACATATCTTCTGCCGTCGTATTTAGCGGGATATGATTACCCAGGGATTTGCTCATGCGCACCACGCCATCGGTGCCGGGCAGGATACCCATGATGACGGCAATATTCGGTTTTACTCCAAGAAATGTCATCACTTTACGGGCAGCCGTGACAATATTGAAAAGCTGGTCGGTGCCTCCCACTTGCACATCAGCCCGCAAGGCGTAGGCATCATAGCCTTGCATGATCGAATAAAAAGTCTCGTGTAAATAAATGGCATCGCCTTTCTCCCAGCGTAATTTAAAATTTTCCCGAGTTAGAAATTGTTGAATGGTGAAATTAGATGCCAGCTTGATCAAATCTGCAAAATCCAATTTCGAAAGCCATTCGGCATTGAATTTGACCAGGGTCTTTTGGCGGTCGAGCACACGATAAGCCTGCTCCGCATAAGTTCGTCCAAACTCCTGCACCTGTTCAGGCGTCAATTGCGGCCGGAGCACATCTTTATCTGAAGGATCACCTATCAATGAGGTATAGTTACCAATCAAGAAAATGACTTCGTGACCCAGCTCCTGAAATTGGCGTAGCTTACGCATAGTGATCGTGTGCCCCAGGTGCAAATCTGCTGTCCGAGGGTCATATCCACAATAGACGCGCAGGGGACGACCTTCCTTTTCAGCTTCGATCAAGCGCTGGCGTAACTCGTCTGCCATAACTTGCTTCAGCGCATCATCCCCGTATTCTGTGCCCCGCATAAGATATTCCACCTGCTCATCGATTGTCATATTCATCATAATAGACTCCAAAATAATTTGTTTTTAATAAAAAACGCGCCCTCTGCGGTGAGGGCGCGGAGAACTCACCACACAGGGTTTCACCGCCAACCATAATAGGCTTGCTTAAGCATAGACTTATTATAATGAATTTACAGCAATTGAGCAAGAAATTTCTCGAGAGGGTGTTGATGAATAATTAGCTTCACCCCTACCCAACCTCCCCCAAAAATCAAGAACATATTTTTGGGGGAGGAGTTCATAATTGGTTTTTTCAACACTCTTTTCTCGATTATGTTGGATTCCGGTTTGTAATGATGACTTTAGTCATCCGTTTATTAATTAAAACGATGGTCCAAAGAGAAGGCTGTCACCTCGAGCATCACGAAAGGTCTTTTTATAAATATACAAAGATGTCTCGCTGCTCCTTCGCTGCGCTTCGGACGTGGCTCGACATGACATTAATGGCTTTTTGGGCAACCCCTGTTCACAGTGCAGGAGGCTTGTGAAACCTCTCACAACCGGGTATATTCCTAATGGCTTTAATAATAAAGCATAATCCTGTATCGAAATTTAATCCCGTGCTATAATTCTCACATTATGGAGGCAACTCTGCAAACGCCGGTATTGGTGTTAAACGCCAATTTCGAGCCGATCAATGTTTGTACTACTCGCCGCGCAATTGGATTGATCCTGAATGGAAAAGCAAGCCTGGTGATGAACGGGCGCGGCGAAATTAAGACAATTTCGACTTGTTACCCCCGGCCTTCTATCATTCGCCTGGACCAGATGATTCGCCGACCCAGACCACGCATCCACTTGACCAAACGGGAAATCTTACGCCGCGATGAATTTACCTGCCAGTATTGCGGGCAACGATTACCCAACCTGACCATTGACCATGTCATCCCTCGTCATCTGGGAGGGCAGCATTCCTGGGATAATCTGGTTACCGCCTGCCCATCATGCAATCACCGCAAAGGAAGCCACACCCTGGATCAGGTGCATATGCACCCGATTCGTATTCCACAGGAACCGCCTGCCTCCGCAAAATATTTATTTTCCCGTCATCTCGACGAAAACGAGGAATGGCTACCTTTTA
>JBDKUB010000223.1:0-2530 GCA_039679915.1 Anaerolineaceae bacterium | reverse complement strand
ATCGTTCAGCTTCTTGTGAGTGACCATGGCGAAGGATATCCAGGCAGCGACGACGTAATTCACCTGCTGCTTCAGCCAATCCCTGTAAATAAGTGGCATACTCGATATCGAGGTCTTCTGGTGTTGGAAAGTCGCTGTTTTGAATGAGAGCTAGAACGATGTTAGCTTCTGCATATTCCTTGAGTGCATCTTGTGTGTAGCCTGCATAATAGATGTCAGGGTATGCAGTTAAATTATCTTTGAGCGCAGCGGCAAGCTGATTAGCTGCCTCCAGTTCGATTTTTGCGGCTGCTTCATCTTCGCGGTGTATGGAGCGGATCGCATTGGCGCAATGACGGACAAGCGTTCTTGCCTGAGATAAGGCACGGTCTCGGGCGGCTGTCCGCATATCAAAGGAATTATGTATTCGGTCTGCGATTGTATCGAGTGTTTGTTTCATATTCGATGAGTTAAAATTTATGAGGGTTTATCTGGTGGTGGATTGTGTCGAAATAATTGATCAGCCAGAGATTCGCCACCCGGAATTTTGATTTCGCCAAAGGCGGCTTCATATTTTGACAGGTTTTCTCCCAAGGCTCGATAAAATAATTTTGTTCCCAAGGGTGACATAACGATGCGTGATTGAACTTGCGCCGCCTGATTACCAGGCAACATATGAGCAAAATCGAATACGATTTCGGACGGTGAATGGGCGATGCGGACGAGATTAACATACTCGATTATCAGATCACGCGGAAATTCCAAAGGAGGAAAAGAAGGCATTGGATTGGTTTGAGGAGTATCAGGCATAGTTTATTTTTTAAAGGTATTGAATGATTTACAGGTTAAATCCCAAGATTGAATAACACTCAAAAAGAGTTTTATAGTAAGGCTATATTTTTATTCTACCCAATACTAGAAGGGGATATTATTGTCTTCCGCTGGGGGAACAGCCTCGCTGGTTTGAAGACCGCTATCCTCTTCGCCACGACTGGATAGAAAACGAATAGTGTTGGCGCTCACTTCAAAAGAAGCTGCTGTAGAACCATCCTGCCTTGTCCAGGTGCGTGGTCCGCCGGTCGATGGATCGGGTATCAACCGTCCTTCTACCAGGACTTTACTGCCTTTATGTAGATATTGGTTACATACTTCAGCGCTTTTCCCCCAAGTGGATACTCGGAACCAGATGGTCTCTTTAACCTGGGTGCCATCTGAAGCTGTGTACTGTCGATTGGTAGCGACATTGAAGTTTGTTACAGCCTGACCGTTGGGAGTATAACGCATTTCTGGGTCCTTGCCTAAATTTCCGACGATAATGATGGTATGGTACATTATTGTTCTCCTTTTTCGATAAGCGGTATATTAATGGCGTTAGATATTTACCACCCGATGCAAGAGCTATGTTCACTTATCGGATAGATAATTAATTGTAAACGATTTTAGAAAATTTGTTTGGTTATTTTCCAATATCATGCAATGATGCCGATATTATTCTGCTTTTTTATTAGAAACACGTATTTTTGAAAAAAATTGATACCCATTTTTCCCTCTCTCTTTCACGGCATACATAGCGATATCCGCTTTTTTAATCAATGTCTCTGCATCGGTTCCATCCTCTGGAAATAAGGTGATTCCAATACTTGGCGTAATATTCCAGATATGGCCGCCAATGGTCATGGGAGCTGAGATGGCATGTATGATCTTTTCGACGATATGAATAACATTGTCATTTGTAGCGATATTTTCCAAAACGAATGCAAATTCATCGCCTCCTACGCGTGCCACCGTATCACTTTCACGTAGACATTTTACTACCCTGTTTGCCACCTCGATTAAAAGTTCATCCCCTTTTTCATGTCCCAATGTATCGTTGACTATTTTAAAATTATCCAAATCCAGGAATATCACAGCAATATGTTGATTGTTTCGTTTTGCCAGGGGAATAGCATGGTTCAAGCGATCGTTGAATAATGAACGGTTCGGCAATTCAGTGAGCGTGTCATGACTGGCGAGATATTTCAGCTTCTCTTCGGTTATTTTTCTTTCGGTGATATCGACCCCGGTCGCCCAAAAACTCCAACCCGATATAGGTAGCCTGTTGGATATATTCGACCATGATATGATTTTTTGACCGCTATTTTTGGTTGTGAATTCCAATTCTAAATTACTAAAGTCATTGCCTCTATTTGCTAATTCGTATAATGCAAATTTTCGATATTCTGGCTTGGGGAATAAAAACTCGATAGCTTTTGGGTTATCGATGATTTCTTCTGAGCGATAGCCTGTAGTGATTTCGCATTGTTGATTCCAGGTTTTAATCAAATTATTCTCATCCATTGCAAACATCAATACTGGCATGCTTTCCAAAATTAGACGTTGACGATTTTCACTTTCATATAATTTGTCTTGGGTTTGTTTTTGCATGGTTATGTCGGTGGTGGATACAAAAACTTTATTCCATGAATTTTCGCTGCCGGGTGCCAGGCTTAATTCGAGCCAAATAGTGATTATTCTTCCAGTTAACGTTTTATTCAATATTTCTGTTGAAAAT
>JBDKUB010000092.1:0-5834 GCA_039679915.1 Anaerolineaceae bacterium | reverse complement strand
CAACATTAAAATCATAGCTCCATCCAAGGATATCAATGGAATTTATTCTCAAAATTCATTTTGGTGGTATGTAGAATATAATGGGATAGAGGGTTGGATTGAAGAAAATAATTTATTTGATGGTGTTCAGCCGACGTATTTCACTTTCAAACCTTTTGATTATGACTTAAAAAAACGGTAATGCGTTATCGTTTGAGGTCCATAATTTCTTTGGTTTCTTCGTTTAGCTTTTCCCAAAATTCCTTTAGCCGTGGTATTTCCTTGTCCATCTCATCTAAAAGTTGCTCAGTTTCCACTAAATTCCCCTCTTTTGTTTGAGATTCCAAAGTTCGTGAAAGTTCTACCAGGTGATCTGCATTGAAATTCAGCGCCATTCCCTTTAGACTATGGGCAAGGAAATGCAATGCTTTGGCATCTTGTTCCCCCTGTGCTTTTCTGAATTCTACCATTCTGTCTGCGATGTGTTCAATAAATTCGCCCAACATAATATAAAAAAATTCCATATCGAAATTGAATCTCGGAAACGCTTCTTTGAGATTAATTGGCAGATAACCATTTTCATCCATCAACTTTTCATTGAGCTGCGCGATTATTGCTTCATTCTCTTCTCCCCATCCATCATCACACACAACTACTTTATTTTCACTTACAGCTAGGTCTTCGTCATCAATCTTATCATCACTTTCAATCTTGTTATCGACATTGTTAATCTCGATTATCAATTCCGGTTTAACATCCAAATTTGTCGGTGCATTTCCATCAACCCCGCTTGTTTGGTCGTGGGGTGCTTGAATATCAAGCTGATTGGCACCATTTGTTTGCATTAGAGACCACTTATCAATGATTTTGAATAATTCTTCAGGTTGAATTGGCTTGGAGATGTAGTCATCCATGCCTGATTCAATACACTTCTCACGGTCGCCACTCATTGCATGGGCTGTCATGGCAATGATCGGAGTTTTACTCTGTATATTTTCCATGCTTCTTATTGTTTTAGTGGCTTCAAAGCCGTCCATTTCAGGCATTTGTATATCCATTAAGACCAGGCTGAAGTGTTCATGCTTCATGGCTTCGATGGCTTGCAAACCATTTTCAACCGTTTTTACTTTAAACCCGGCTTTTTCAAGCATCGTGACCGTAAGCTTCTGGTTAATTGGATTATCTTCTGCTATTAATATCGGAGGAAGGCTAGTTTTATTTTCGATAATCGAATGCCTGGTAATGACACCCTTTGGTTTTTCGATTTGAAGCAACTTATTTTGTCCTACAATTGCCCGCAACGTCTCCATCAAATCGATTTTACGTATGGGTTTTAATAGATATCCGGCGCACCCAATTTCTTCACATAGTTTCGCATCTCCACGCTTTCCAATCGAAGTTAAAATGACGATACTTACCGGTTTAATTTGTTCATCTGCATTGATTGCTCTCGCAGTCTGAGCGCCATCCATTAAAGGCATTTGCATATCTACGAACACAATTTTTATTGGATCATCCGATTCAGAAAAAGACCTCAATAATCCCAATCCCTCTTCACCACTGGCAGCCGTTTCAACTTGACATCCTAAACTAGAAATCATTTTATTTAAAATCATTCGGTTCGTTGCATTATCATCGATACACAAAACATGTAAGCCAATTAAATCGCTAAGTGGGGGTAAGGGTTGTTCTTTCCAATCGGTTTGTTTCTCAAAAAATGCAGTGAACCAAAATAGACTACCTTTGCCAGGTTCACTCTCGACTCCAATCTTACCTCCCATCATTTCAACAAGCTGCTTTGAAATGGATAATCCAAGGCCTGTACCACCATACTTCCGGGTCGTCGATCCATCAGCTTGAGTGAACCGCTTAAATACTGCTTCTTGCCGGTCCTTGGGTATCCCAATGCCGGTATCCTGCACCGAAAATCGCGCCTCGATCCGTGTATCCGTTTCAGATACTGCCTCAGCGCAGATGACAATCTCACCCTTTTTTGTAAATTTTATGGCATTACTCACCAGATTTCCTAATATTTGACGGACCCGCCCGGGATCTCCACGTAATTTTGTCGGAATATTTTCTTGGATGAGGCATGCAATTTCCAAACCTTTATCATAAGCTTTTTGTGCCATTAACGACGCCACACCTTCGATAGTGGATCGCAAATCAAAATCGATGGTTTCTAATTCCAAACGCCGGGCTTCTATTTTCGAAAAGTCGAGAATATCATTGAGTAATGATAATAAAGAGTCGGCACTTTCGAGCGCGGTGCTTAAATAATCCCTTTGTTCCATTGTCAATTCAGTGCTTAATGCAAGCTCGATCATTCCTATAATGCCGTTCATTGGCGTGCGTATTTCATGGCTCATATTTGCCAAAAATTCGCTTTTCGCTCGATCAGCTTCTTCTGCTTCCAATCGTGCCTGATATAACTCTGTAATATCATTATACAAAGCCAAATTTCCGATCTGCTCGCCATCCACGATTACCGGCACTCCAAAGATTTCTACATCCAAAAGGCTACCATCTTTTTTCTTTCTTTTACCCATGCCGTGGATTAATTTCCCATGAGAAATCTCTTCTGAATACGCTACAGCTTCATTATAGAAGTTATCGTTTGTGACAATGGCATCTAAATCCTCCCCTTGTGCTTCTTCAAAAGAATATCCGAATAATTTTTCAAATGCAGGATTACAAGAGACAATTTGATTGTTTGTGGCTACGGTTACGATAGCAATCGGGCTGTTTTTTACCAATGCTTCATAATATTGTTTTTGGCGCAAAATTTCTAATTCTGCTTCCCGTTGTTTGGATACATCGCGAATGATATGAATGATACCGTAAGGATTTCCCGCTAAAATGATTGGGTAATTCGATACACTAAACCACCCTTTTAAACACGGAAACTGCATAATACCGCTAAATTTGGACAATTCATGAGCATGGTTTTCTTGATCTCCCCACAAAATAGATGAAATTGGTTTTCCAATAATATCGATGAATGTCGTCCGCAACCCTTGAATAGTAGCCCGATTGCAGCGAATTATCTTTCCATCCATATCCACTAAGATAATAATATCTTCGACTGCATCGAAGGTTGCTTCCCATTCTTTCTTGCCGCGACTGATGATTTCTTCTGCTCGCATTCTTTCAAGGTTCTCAGCGCGTAGTTTTTCATTAGCGTTAATCAATTCCTGGGTTCTTTGGGTGATGGTCTGTTCGAGTTCAATGCCAAGCTTTCGTAAACTATGCTCTTTGCGACCTGTATAATAAAAAGCAAGACCTAACACCAATGGAGCAGAATCGATGATCCACAATAATGGATTCGTTTGATGTTCTCTAAATATATTAGCTAATGAAATTGCATGACCGCTAAATAAAACCCCAATAATCGATGCGTTCAATATCGCAAAGAATCCGAGCAGCACTCCGACGCCGGCATAGCGGATTGGATAAATCGGAGACCATCTGATTATTTTTTTCATTCCCAAAATCCATCAATCATTTTCTTGCTATTGATTATTCAGAGATTGTATAGAATATTTAAAATATTTGAATAAATATTAGGTTAATAACCCCCAACAATAAAATAATCTATATTCGATGTTGTTGAATAGGAACGGGTATACCTGCTACCATAAAATAAACTTCTTCTGCTTGGGCAGCCATCCATTGGTTAAGCTTTCCCAATAAATCACGATAAATTCGGCTCGACAAATCGCCAGGTACTATTCCTAAACCCACTTCATTAGAGACAATTATCCATAATGCATCACTTTCATGAATAGTTTGCATGATCTCCGAAAATTCTTTTAGAAGCTTTTCGTAGGCTTTAGTTTCACCAGGCTGCTCATTTTCCGAGGTAACCATAAGGATATTGGATACCAATAAGGTCAAACAATCGATAATGACTACCTCATAGGATACATGCGCATCGATATATTTTTCTCTTATTCCAAACGGTGCTTCGATCGTAGCCCATTCGGCTGGCCTTATTTTTTGATGGTTTCGAATCCGCTTTTCCATTTCTTCATCAAGCGATTCAGCAGTAGCAATATAAACAACATTTTTCGAGGTTTTTTGCGCTAATTGTTGCGCAAATGTTGATTTTCCACTTCGTGCCCCACCGATGATGAATATCAGTCGTCCCATGATCTATTCCATATTACACAAATTTCAAAACCATTGTGAATCCAATTAATACCAATGCCTCTGCAATCTCATTGATGGCACCGTAACTATCTCCGGTCAATCCGGGAATTTTTCTTGATATATACTTTGCTGTCAGCCAGATTATTAGAGTAGCACCTGTAAAAATGAATATACCATTTACACCCGATATAAACCATACTAAAGTCACCGTAATAAATAATCCTATGATTACTCTTTTCCAATCGGCAAATTGCTTGATTGTCGAACCTAAACCAGCGTTTCTTCCATATGGAAAGCCAACAATGACCAGCGCCATCCCCCATCGACTAACCAGGGGTGCAATTAAAAGAGCCTGGTCTATCAATCCATCAAGGGATATTAATGCACTATATTTAATTAAGATTAACAAAATCCCCCCAACTAAGCCAAATGCCCCAACTCTCTCATCTTTCATGATCGCTAAACGCTCATCCGGATTCGTGCCTCCAAAAATTCCATCGCATGTGTCCAGAAATCCATCAAAATGCAATGCACCTGAAATGCCAATCCATAAAGCAATGAGCAATGCGGCAGTCACCGGTAATGCGAAAACAAACCCCAGCAAGTGGTACATCCCCCATAATAATAGGCCGATGAAAAATCCAATAAGCGGATAGTAAGCTATCGATTTGCCGAGATCTTCAGACGAATATGGTATTTGTCGGATCGGAGGGATAATCGTTAAAAAATGAAAAGCAGCAGATGCCGCCTTCAACTCCCTTTTAATAATATTCGCCTTGGTTGCTTTCATCGATCCATTGCATTCATTAAACCATCGATTTCGTCGATACACCAGCTTCTTCAAAGGTTGCCATCTCATTCAATATTTTACAGGCTGCTTCAACAACAGAAAAAGCCAAAACAGCTCCACTGCCTTCACCTAAACGCATCCCTAAATCAAATATCGGGTCAAGCCGTAACCAATCAAGCATTGCCTCATGCCCAGTTTCGGCGGATTTATGGGAAGCGATGATGTATTCTCTGATCTGAGATGCCATTGTAACGGCGACCATAGCTGCTGCCGTAGAAATAAAACCATCGATGATAATAGGTTTTCGATAAGCTGCGGTTGCGATAATAGCTCCAGCCAATCCAGCTATTTCAAATCCACCAATTTTACTAAGTATGTCAATGCCATCCTTTGGGTCTGGATTATTGATAATGACTGCATTACGAATAGCGTTTATCTTTTTCTGTAACCCAATATCAGATATCCCAGTGCCTCGCCCAGCCACATATTCGGGTATAGTGCTGGTTAAAACTGCAGCGATAGCAGCGGAAGGGGTTGTATTGCCAATCCCCATCTCGCCCGTAGCCAAAACATCCATGCCGTTTTCGATTTCTTGACTTACAATTTCTGCCCCTGTTTGAATGGCTTCTACCGCCTGTTCCCTTGTCATAGCGGGTCCATGAGCAATATTACCTGTACTACTAGCTATTTTTTTGATGAGCAAATTATTGTTTGGTTTGATATCCAACTTTATCCCCATATCCACCACTAAAACTCGTGCACCGCATTGCTTTGCTAAAACACTCACTGCTGCTCCGCCGTTTATAATATTGGCGACCATTTGAGCTGTTACATCCTGAGGATAGGCACTAACCCCTTCTTCTACTACACCATGGTCTCCAGCCATAACAAGTGCTAATTTCTTATCAAGCTG
>JBDKUB010000324.1:0-1849 GCA_039679915.1 Anaerolineaceae bacterium | reverse complement strand
AGGGAGAAATCATCATCGACGGGCAAGACATGACCAACATACCCCCCAACCAGCGTCCGGTAGGGATGGTCTTTCAGGCTTACGCTCTTTTCCCAAACATGACCGTAGCGAACAATATCGGCTTTGGATTGAAAATTGCAAAAAAACCGCAGAAAGAGATCGATGAACGGGTAAATGAGATGTTGGATCTAATCCACATGCCCGGTTTTGGTCCCCGTTATCCGCACCAGCTATCTGGAGGCCAACAACAGCGGGTAGCTCTAGCCCGGGCATTGGCATTACGCCCCGAAGTTTTGCTCCTGGATGAGCCACTCTCGGCATTAGATGCCAAAATCCGAGTGTCTTTACGGGCAGAAATTCGCAGTATCCAGCAAAAATTAGCCATTACAGCCATCTATGTAACCCACGACCAAGAAGAAGCGCTTTCGATTTCCGATCGGGTAGTGGTGATGAATAATGGCCTTATAGAGCAGGTTGGACCTCCATTCGAAATTTACAACTTCCCTAAAACGGAATTTGTCGCTCAATTTGTTGGAACACTTAACGGCGCAAAAGCAGAAGTTATCGACCCTGCCGCACGCATCCTTAAACTGGATGGCCAAAATATTCAAACCACGCAAAACATGGATCACTTGCAAAGAGGGGATACCGTCACCATCGCTATTCGCCCTGAGCGGATTAGCTTCGCTACGGAAGGATTGAAATCCAATGTTCTGGATGTCAAAGTAGATACCATTACTTTCCTGGGTTCAATCGTCCGCATTCAGGTGCTGTTGGGTAAATTTACATTCTTCATGGATACCTTCAATAATCCCTATCTTGAATTACCGAAGATAGGTGATACGATAAAAATTACCTTCTCCGACGAGGCTGTATTATTACCTAATGGAGGTAAGCGAGATTAATCGATAGTCCATAAATATTTAACATAATACGAAAATAGTTCATCTGTTGAAATATCCCTTCCTATAAAGGGAATTGTGTGCAGCAGATGGGCTATTTTCTTCTATGTTAGACCATCAAACAGTGACTTATTGGTTAAGTAAGGTAAAACTTTACCTTAAATATTTTTCTTCGGATTTACCATCCGTTTTAAGAACAATGTTTATTTATAAAACGACACAGCAAGCAAACATACGGAGGCACACTTGATTGAATTAGGTGCCATCAATTGGGTCCTGGTCATTTTTATCTGCGTGGCATTGATTTTCGATTTTCTAAACGGATTTCATGATAGCGCCAATGTTGTAGCTACCGCCATTGCTTCACGCGCCATGCCTCCAAATGCTGCGCTAGCCATGACTGCCCTGGCAAATATGGTTGGACCATTCTTATTTGGGGTTGCCGTAGCAACTACGATTGGAAACGAAGTGGTCAGTGGTGAAGCTATCACCATCCCAGTAGCATTAGCTGCGCTGGGTTCAGCCATCATTTGGAATTTACTGACCTGGTTATTAGGCATCCCTTCCAGCTCATCTCACGCCCTGATCGGAGGTTTCATTGGGGCTGCATTAACCGGTTTTGGCACTCAGGTAATCCGCCTTGAAGGCTTATATAAAGTTATCGCTGGCTTATTCATTTCACCAGTCGTTGGTTTGATTTTTGGATGGTTCTTTATGCGACAAGCACTCTTTATTGGCAAATGGATGACGCCGCGGGTAAACTCATTTTTTCGTAAGGCTCAGTGGATCACCGCTTTAACTTTAGGATTAAGCCATGGCACGAACGATGCACAAAAAACGATGGGAATCATCGCTATGGGTTTAGTTGCGTTTAGAGTACTACCGGATTTCTATGTGCCTACCTGGGTGATATTCGCCAGCGCTACCTCCATTGCTCTTGGCACAGC
>JBDKUB010000400.1:0-6069 GCA_039679915.1 Anaerolineaceae bacterium | reverse complement strand
GAGACTTTGTATAGTCTGGTTGGACCACCGGTTCCACCAGGATAACATCAGCATCGTGAATAGCTTGTTCGACGTGTTCCGCTTCCTTGAAATCTAAGCTGTATTGCTTTAACTCTGCTTTGAATTCCGGAGTTAGAGACATTTCGGGTGGAGATACAAACGTTATAGGGCAATCGAATTGGGTAAGCCCATAGGCTAAAGAATGCATCGTCCGCATTCGCATATCACCTACTGCCAGCCATTTCAAACCATCGATACGACCTTTCTCGCGTAATACGGTGTAAAGATCGGTGAGGATTTGGGTGGGGTGTTCTCCCCAACCATCACCGCCGTTGATGATCGGAATCGAAGCCCATTTTGCAGCTTCGTGTGGAGCGCCTTGTTGAAAATGGCGCATCACGATGACATCACCATAGTACTCTAGCATCTTCACCGTATCTTTAATCGATTCCTGATAGAAATCACCGGCGCGGGTCATCTTGGCATCTGCAAAACCGGTCACATGGCCGCCAAGCCGATGCATGGCTGCCTCATGCGCCAGACGTGTCCGCGTACTGGGTTGATAAAAAGCTGTTACCAGAGTTTTCTCAGCCAGCATAGTGCTGTTCCGTCGGCTGCGAGGAATGGGCTCCAGCTCGCGGGCGACATCGAATATATGCATGAATTCGTTTCGTTCAAAATCTTTCAATGACAATATGTCTCGACCTAAAAAACTACGCATAGTAAATCTCCTTATTATTTATAAGATTATATTATTTATGGTTGTTTACCTACCCGACGAACAACATGAAATCGAAAAAAGCCGGGTAAAAAATAACTATATGAATAATCTATGATTTGACCTGATGTTGTATATAACCAAGCCGTAAAGCAAAGCAGCACATCCCCCCTTTGAATGCCAAAAGCTTTGGCAATATCGACCGAAGCTGTCACGGCATTGATTTCACAGCGAGATGACGATAATGGAGGCGTGCCTTTCCTCAAAATCACATCTAAAACGGATCCGGTAAACCTACTATCCAATTCTTCTGGAAGAACAATCCCTTTGATAAGTGTGTCGATAAGGTAAGCAACAGGCCGTTCCTCTGCCTCAATCAAACGAGAGACTTGCATCACCTCTTCCCCTTTTGGAATTCCTAAAGCTGCCGCTTCTCGATCATCGCAAGGATGGTGATCGATTTTCATCATACCCATGGAAACTTCAAATCCAGAGCGCTGCGCCAGGGTTTCTATACTCTCCAAAACTTCCAACCCAGTCTCAATAACTTGCGAAGCGGGTAATACATAAGTACCCGAACCTTGTTTTCGATAAATGATTCCTTGGGTTTCAAAAGTACGCATGGCTTCTCTCAATGTCGCTCGAGAGACTCCTAACCGACGCGCCAACTTCGGTTCCGACATCAATTTTTCACCCGGTTGCATTTCGCTAATGATTTCCCCTAAATTTTCATGTAAACGCTGCGAGATAGAAATTCTTTCACTCATAGAATTGTGTTCAGCTTTCCAAGACCGGAATGAACTTGAACTGGGTTACATCGACCAAACCCAAATCCGACAAACGTATTTCGGGAATGACAACCAAAGCCAACAGGCTGAGCTGCATATTGGGATTATTCAAGGGGCATCCACAAACCCGGAATCCATCTAAAACAGACTTGGCTTTTTCTGCGACAATTTGCGCTTTTTCGTTCGACATTAATCCGGCGATGGGCAATTCGACTTTCCCGATTATCCTTCCATCTAAGACCACAACCTGTCCTCCCCCCATATGCGCTAATTCATTGACTGCTAAAGCCATTTGAGCTTCATCTGTTCCCACCACAACCAATTGATGACAATCGTGAGCAACAGTAGAAGCAATAGCGCATTTCTTATCGAATCCAAAGCCATGCACCAAACCCACTTGAACATTTCCTGTCCCTTTATGCCGTTCCACAACGGCAATTTTAGCAATATCCCTCTTGATATCCGGATGAATTTCACCATTCACAACCGGCATTGTCAAACGTAAATGTTTAGTGGGCGCTTGATTTTCGATCACTCCGATGATATTTGCCTTTACTTGGGTTAAGTTTTCTTTCGGAGGCTTTAACGCAAAGTCATTTGCAGTAAGACTTTTTCCGATGTTTACGGAGTGAAGTACCCAATCCGGGTAGGGAAATGATGGTATATCGACGATTACCTGATTATTTTGAACCGCAATCTTCCCCTTGGCGATGATCAAATCGATTTTCAATTCAGTGAGATCTTCAAGGATCAAAACATCAGCAAACCGCCCGGGAGCAATCATCCCCACCTGCCGAGAAACGCCAAAATGTTCAGCCGTATTAATCGTCGCCATTTGAATCGCTTGCATGGGCATCAAGCCTTGCGATATGGCTCGCTTAATCGCCCGATTGACATGGCCTTCATACACCAAAGTTTCGCAGTGAGAATCATCCGTGCATAAGATGAAGCGATGTGAATCGATGCCCATTTCGGTGATGGCTTTTACTTGCGCATCCACATCATGCCAGGCTGAGCCAAAGCGCAGCATGGGTTTCATCCCTTGGCGAATGCGAGCAACAGCGTCTTCCAAGCGGGTTCCCTCGTGGTCGTCTTCTGGACCGCCAGCCACATAGCCATGAAAAGGTAACCCTAAATCGGGGGAGGCAAAATGCCCCCCAATAACTTTACCTGCTTTCCGAGTTTCTGCCATTTCTGCATGCATTTTGTCGTCATTTAAAAAGACACCCGGGAAATTCATCATTTCTCCCAAACCAATAATCCCTTCCCATTCCATCGCCTGGGCAACATCAGACGTCTCAATGCTTGCCCCCGGTGTTTCAAACCCCGGCGCCGATGGAACGCAAGATGGCATTTGCACCCACACATGGATGGGCTGGATTGCTGCCTCATTCACCATCAACTGGACGCCCTGTAAACCAAAAACATTGGCAATTTCGTGGGGATCGATAAAAATTCCAGTCGTCCCATGTGGAAGAATAGCTCGCACGAACTCGCCGATGGTGATCATTCCCGATTCGATGTGCATATGCCCATCTAAAAACCCGGGGCATAGATACTTTTCGTTCGCATCGATGACTTGTGTCTGATCGCCAATCGCTTGAGAAGCATCTTCTCCGACATAGGCAATCCGCTGGTTTTTGATTGCGATGTCCGTATTTGGAATAATTTCTCCAGATTGAACACAGACCCATTGTCCATTACGGATTACGATATCCGCAGGAAGCCTCCCCATTGCCACATCGACCAGTGTTTGTGATATCTTCTTGAAATCTTCTGGTTTCATCGTTTCTCCAAAATACGCCATAATAAGCCACAGGAATATCGGATTTCGATCATCCTTCGATTAAAATTTTCGCTGCATGATTATGTTTGTAAATCAATTCGGTCAAATCCGAATTGACCAACTGCCCTTCTTTGACAACAAACTCTCCTCCCACCACTGTATAATCTACCCTTACCGGGGCACAAAATACTAAAGCAGCCACCGGATCATGAATTGCCCCGGCATAATCTATGCGATTGAGGTTTATGGCAAAGAAATCAGCACATCGACCTGGTTCCAAGCAGCCAATATCCTCGCGCCCCAGCACTAAAGCACTCCCCCGCGTGGCGATTTCCAGCGCTTGACGGGCTGTCATCAAGGGAATCTCCATCCCAGAAAGAGAGGCACCTCGCAGCCCTGCTTTCAACCTTGCAACCAACATCGCCTGGCGAACTTCTTCCAGTAAATTGGAACCATCGTTGCTTGCAGAACCATCCACACCTAATCCTACTTTTACCCCTGCTTGCAGCATATCCATGATTGGAGCAATTCCGGAAGCCAGACGCATGTTGGATGTCGGGCAATGGGCAACACCACAGCCAGTGCGCTTATAGACCTCGATTTCTGTTTGCGATACATGCACAGAATGAGCAAACCATACATCGTCTCCCACCCAATTCAGGCTCTCCATATAAGCAACCGGGCGGTATCCGAATTTTTGCTGGCAAAATTGTTCTTCATCTTGAGTTTCTGCCAAATGCGTATGTAATCGAACATGATAGGTGCGTGCTAATTCGGCAGTTTGTTTCATTAGATCGCCAGTAACACTAAATGGGGAACAGGGCGCCAAAGCAATTTGCACCATCGAGCCGGGGTTTGGATCATGGTAAGTTTCGATCAATCGTTGTGAATCTTTAAGAATATAATCTTCATTTTCGACGACGCTATCGGGGGGCAAACCACCCTGGCTTTCCCCCAAGCTCATCGAGCCGCGCGTAGCCGTGAGACGAAGACCCATCTCTCGGGCAGCGTTTATCTCATCATCCAGGCGAGATCCATTCGGGAAAAGATATAAGTGGTCGGAAGCAGTCGTACAACCTGACAATGCTAATTCAGCCAACGCCAATTGGGTAGAAATTCGAATATGTTCCGGCGTCATTTTCGCCCAAATGGGGTATAACGTCTTCAACCAGTTGAAGAGGTTAACATTCTGTGCATTGGGGACAACCCGGGTCAAAGTCTGGTAGAAATGGTGATGAGTATTGATCAACCCTGGTGCAACGATATATCCGGTTAGATCCAAAACTCGGTCAGCCGTAGCAGGCAGGTCTTTGGTAAAGCCGATTTGTTCAATAAAACCATCTCGTATATAAAGACCCCCATCAGGAATTTCACTACGGAAATTATCCATGGTTACAACAACAGAGGCATGTTTTACCAATAATGTAGACATATCATTGCTCGCGGTTAATCAATAGTTGTCTGACAAATAAAGTCTATCAAAAAAAAGTTGCTTTGTCAATTGTCTGACAATTAAAATTTTTTATTATTTCCCTATTTAACTGCTTTGGTGTTCTGACAAGTTATTTAATACTTCGAGACAATTATCAGCATATCCTGTACTTGATTGACTGTCAAATTCCAATTTTCCTTCTTGTCATTTGCGAAACTATATAGGATTATAGACAAATAATGTCTATTATCCTATATGAAAACAAAACTTCTTTCTTCTTTTGATTCTATACCATACTTCACTATAGAAGCAGTTAAACAGCTTCTCGGCGATGAATCGGCTGCTTCCGGCACAATTCAAACCAGCCTGTACCGTTGGACGAAAACCGGACAAATCATCCGACTCAAAAAAGGTGTCTATATGACGCGCCATTTCTATGATCTGCACAAAGCAGACATAGATTTTCTTCCCGCGGTCAGTACCATACTTTTACCCCAATCTTATAATTCATTGGAATATGTTTTACAGCGGCATGGAATTCTTACAGATATTACTTACCCAATATCGTCAATTACTCTAAAGCAAACCCGGGTTATTGAAAACAAAATAGGGACTTTCAAATATCGCAATATCAAAATCGAGCTGTATAAGGGATTTACAATTTCAGAATACTTGGGAATTGCATTTGCTCAGGCAACTTTAGGAAAAGCGTTATTCGATTATTTCTATTTGCGGCGCTGGAAAGCAATAAAACGATCAGCGACTTCTGATATCTCAGAAGATCTACGACTTAACCTGGAAGATTTCTCGGAAAAAGACCGGACTGATTTTTCCGAGTTTGTCGAGATGAGTAAAAGTAGAAAGATGTCACAGATATTGAAGAACTTGAGGAACACCGTATGGCGACCTTGATTCAATCCATGCAATATATATATCGAATCAAGTAAACAGACCTCCCACCTAACCAGAGATAAGAGGTCTGTTTTCTATTGAACTTGAGAGTGTTGAAAATAGCAATTTTTTAATCCATACCCCAAAAATCTGTCCTTGATTTATGAGGCAGGTTTGATAAGGTTGAAGCTAATTATACATGTGCAACGCACCTTTGAGGTGCGTTGCACATTTTGGCTTAATCTTTTTCAACAACCTCAACTTAATTCAGTTTTCCGATTTAATATTATCGGTTATTGGTCTTCGCTTTACCAGTCCACTTTTTGTGCCATCTTGGCAGAATGAACCGTGTTGCGCATCAGCATAGCGATTGTCATTGGACCAACCCCGCCAGGGACAGGAGTGATAGCGCTGGCAACTTCTTTGACCTCATCGAACATAACATCACCGACCA
>JBDKUB010000495.1:0-1896 GCA_039679915.1 Anaerolineaceae bacterium | reverse complement strand
CTTTCAATTTACTCATGGGTGCAACTGATTTGGGCACCGGTTCAGATACTATTCTCGGTCAGATTGCTGCCGAAGAACTGGGCGTTCCTTTGGAAGATATCATCGTCTATTCTTCTGATACCGATATTACTCCTTTTGATAAGGGCGCATACGCTAGCAGCACCACATATCTCAGCGGTGAAGCGGTTCGAAAAGCAGCTTCTAAAGCCGCGGATCAAATCCGTGAACAGGCTGCTATACTGTTGAAATACGACTATCCCAATAAACTTATTCTCAAGGACCGACAAGTTTTTACCCCAGAAGGTCGTTCTGTATCGCTTGAACAAGTTGCGCTCAGCAGTCTGCATCAAGAGAACCAGCATCAGATTATGGCAAGCGCCTCGCATGTCAGCCAGGTCAGCCCGCCTCCAACGGCTGCCCAGTTTGCCGAAATTACCCTGGATACCGAAACCGGAAAAATCCAGGTGGACCGCTTGCTTATGTTGGTGGATTGCGGACGGGTAATCAATCCCATCACAGCCGCCGGTCAGGTGGAGGGCGGCATGTCGCAAGGGCTAGGGTTTGCCCTCACCGAAGAAATGTTATTCGATAGCGATGGACACCAGACAACCACCAGCCTTGCCACATACCATATTCCGCGTTGCCATGAGATGCCCATCATAGATGTAATCTTCGTTCAAACGGATGAACCCAGCGGGCCTTATGGGGCTAAATCGGTAGCCGAGATAGCCATTGATGGGGTTGCCCCCGCTATTGCCAGCGCCATCCATAATGCAACCGGTATTTGGATGCGTCATTTGCCATATACACCGGAAAAAGTGCTGAAGGCACTTCACCAAAACCAATGAAAATTTCCATGATTATTTCCTTTTTAGACAGGATTATCAATCTCTATGAATGATAAGATTGTCCCACGCTGGTTGACCTGGGCGCGTGAAATTCAGGCTCTGGCGCAAACCAGCTATCATTTCTCGGAAAATGAATACCAGCGCCAACGCAATCGGCGGCTGATGGAAATTGCCGCTGAAATTATTGCTGAATATGCCAACCTGGAAACACCCCCCCTTGCAAAAGCTTTCGATTCACAGGTGGGGTATGCCACCCCGCATATCGATGTGCGTGGTGCGGCATTCCAAGAAGGAAAATTGCTGATGGTGAGAGAAAGCCAGGATGGCGGCTGGACGATGCCCGGCGGTTGGGCAGACGTTGGGGAAATGCCCTCAGTGGCGGCTGAACGTGAAGTTTGGGAGGAAGCGGGGTTTCGAGTAAAAGCAAAAAAGGTAATTGGTGTCTATGACGCCAACCGGGTTGGTCCACTGGAAGTGTTTCATGCCTATAAGATAGTATTTTTATGTGATGTCTTGAGTGGTACGGCGCGCCCCAGCAACGAGACATCCGAGGTAGCCTTTTTTGCCGAAGATGAAATTCCGCCGGTATTATCGGGTGAACGCACTCGCCCACGCCATATCGTCGATGCATTCAAAGCATATCATAACCCGGATTGTATGACTGTATTTGATTAAGTCGGGAGTCGCTTATGCTGATAATCAATGGAAAACTAATAACATGGGATGAACCAAACCAAATTTTGGAAGGGTATGCACTTTATCTTTCAGATGGAAGGATTGCCGAAATAGCTCCGCAGCAAGAATTGCTAACCCGTTATCCACAGGAAGAGCAATTAGATGCAAACGGACAATACGTCATGCCCGGCAATATTTGCGCCCATACCCATTTTTACGGCGCATTTTCACGCGGCATGGCCATCCCGGTTTCCCCGCCCAAGGATTTCCCCGAAATTTTACAGAAGTTGTGGTGGCCATTAGACCGGGCATTAACCCTAAATGACGTGCGTGCCTCGGCTGAAGTGATGCTAGTCGATGCTATTCGCCATGG
>JBDKUB010000097.1:0-4989 GCA_039679915.1 Anaerolineaceae bacterium | reverse complement strand
GCATCACCAGACGCTTGCGTGTGCCTTGGTCGTTTTGGGCTACGCCCAGGCTGGCGTACCACTCGGATAAACCAGGGACATAGGAGAAAAGCAGGGAAAGCAACGACCCCGCAATAGCTGCTAATATATCTGCCGACATAAGATCACCTCCTTTGAATAAAATAACCCGCCTAAATCGCCCTGCAGCTTGCTCAAAGAACGCATCAATCACAAAGTACGGGCAGTGTGTATTGTCGACCCATAAAATAGCACATTTGTTCTATGATTTCAAGGAGTTAAAGAAGAAATCCCCCACGGTTAATCGCAGGGGAGAATCAATTCACTTTGCCGGTGGTTTATCAAATAAACAGGCTTCTGGTTGCGCTGTGGATATACTCACACCAAAGCCGGTTTATTTACATCGTCCATGGTTAAACTGAGGCAAAAAATGATCATTAAATAGCCCAAATAGTTCCCAAGAAAAGCCCGTGCAAAAAAGAATACAATCCCGGTCAAGATAGAATAATTGATGAGCATCCTCCTGAGGCTGTTCTTTTTTATCTGAGAATATATCAAAAAGGGCAGCGCCAAGACACTTAGAGAAAGTTGTAGGATAAAAAAGGGAAAATCAGCCAGCGGGCTCGAGAAGACGCCTAGTTTTAACAGCAACATGCTAAAACCCATCCCGGAAATAGCACAATTCTCCGCGCTCATCCCCGATTGAAATCCAATCACATCCCCGAAAAATGCCCGGCTGTCATCGATAATCCAGGGTAATACCAACACTCCCAAAACCAATCCAAAAATCGCAATTGCCTGGTAAATAATCTGTTTCTTTTCTTTCCAGGGTCCGCTTTGGAAAAGATACACAAAGAAAAACGGAACAAGAAACCAGGCAAATGGTTTTGTCGCGCACCCAATAGCCAGAAAAAATGCCGAGAGAGCGAAGCGGTTTTTTTGCAGACAGAGAATGCAAAGGATGATCCATGCCAAAACCAAAATATCGTTTCTGCCTTGAATTAGAAAATAAACAAAAAATGGATTCAACCCGAAAATACTCAATGCAATCGAACGATAATCGTCATCCCGAATCAGTCGAAATATGGCGCCAATAACAAAAATAAAGCACAACAAATATACAATTCGGTGGTCGAACCACCCCAGGATTGGCTCAAGCCATATTTGTATGGTCAACGGAAATAAAAATGTTACCGGTAGATAAGAGTAATAATCGAATGCAGCCTGAATGCCCGGTTCATAGGGAAAATCTTTCAACGGCGTGTTCAAATAATTTTCTACATATGGATTTTTCCCTTCGAGAAAGAATTTTGTTGCACTTTCGTTTTGGACTACGCCGTCATGTACAAATTTATGCGGTGCAGAATTCAATCTCAGGAGGATAAATAAAATGGCAGGGATAATTACTACAATAACAATGGATAGAATCAGCAAACCTTGCTTGAAAACCATCACTGATTTATTTTTTCCCCGCGTGGCATACACCCATACGGTAACATAAAGGAGAATGATACCCATGAGTACAGGTTTCGTAAGGCGATATAGTGGAAAGAAATCCATCAACGCTTGCGTTAAAGTGTTGATTAGACCGATCCACATGAAAACGACGAATAAAACCAAATCAAGGATCTTCTTGAATTCGAACCCAAATACTTTAGTTGATCTTTTCATCCAAATTCAATGCATAAATTTCTATAAAAAATGTCTACTATGATTAATAACGTCTCCCTCGATATCAGTATAAATCATCTTTTTAGCCCTCACAAGTTGGGCAGCCGCCGGCGGCGCTTACAAAATCGATAACATCGATAATTTTCTTTATATTTTATTAACTCAGCAGCCCAAAGGCTGTATATTTTTATTACATCTAAACCTTTCGATATTAATAGGTCTACCTTTGTCTTATTGCGTTTCGCTCAATCTTGAAGTATAAGTGAATCAGGATAAATTGTTTGATTTATTATAATTGGGAAAATTATGGATAATCGTTATACAGCCGTCTTGCAGAGGCAATTAGAAGAGCTAAGTATTCTCCATGCAGCAGCAAGCGTTTGCGTGGAAGCCACCGATGAAGATGAGCTCTTTAAGCACATCACTGATCTTATAGGAACACAATTATTCCCTGAAGAATTTGGGGTGTTAATAGTCGATCAGCGCAATGGGGGATTGCGTTTACACAGCTCTTATCGTGGAGTACCCGATATTCTCGAAGAAATCTACATTCCTCCAGGGAAAGGTATCACCGGACGTGTGGTAAAGACCGGGCAATCTTTGCGCATTGCCGATGTTTCAAAGGAAGCAGATTTTATTAAAGTTTTTCCCAATGTTTTCCCGTGTTCGGAATTATGCGTTCCAATAAAAATAGGGGAACAGGTCATAGGAGTCTTTAATGCCCAAAGTGCTGAATATGATGCCTATTCCGAAGCAGATCAACAATTATTGACCACGGTCGCTGGTCAGGTCGCTATTGCTATTGACCGCTTACGATCTGCCTCCAGTGAACGATTGCGTGCGAAACAATTAGCGACTATTTACCAAGCCAGCCAGGAAATTGCATCCAGCCTCGATCTCCATCGCATCTATGCAGCCACTCATCAAGCAGTTTCTCAGCTCATGCCGTCGGATGTTTTTTTCATCGGGCTGCTCGATGAAATCGATCAAGTGGTGAATGTAGTTTATTTCTGGGATAAAGAAGGTTTCCCCGGCATATCTCAGTTCTCTGCCAGTAAGGGTATTTCCGCTCAGGCAATTGCTGCCGGCCAGCCAATATTGATCAACGACCTGGAAAAATCACCCGAATCCACCAATTTCATTGGGCCACCACCCTATGTCCACTCTGCCTTGTTAGTCCCAATCCAGCATGGTGGCAAAGTGATTGGTGTGTTGACCGCCCAAAGTTATAAAACCTACACATACACCGAAGAAGACCAACGTACCTTAAGCCTTCTGGCAAATCAGACCGGGATTGCCATCGAAAATGCCCGTTTATTTAGCGAAATACAGCGCCGCCTTCAGGAAGTGACCTTACTGAGCCAGGTCATCGCCCAAACAGCCTCATCGGAAGATCTCCCCTCGGCTTTAAACCATATCTGTGCGGATGTTGCCAATTACTTCAACGCTCCCCAAGCAGGATTTGCGTTGATCAACGCTGAAGGAACCCAAGCAGAGATCGTCGCAGAATTTTGCAGTGAGGGTGGTCCTTCCGTTTTAGGCGAGGTTATTCCGGTTATTGATAACCTCGCTATGGAATTCATTCTGGCGCATAAAAAACCACTCGCAATTACTGATGCCCAGCACGATCCGCAACTGGCTTCGGTCCATGATCTATTGGTCCGGCGCAGTGTGATATCCCTTCTAATCGTGCCTATCCTGATTGGCGATGATGTAGTTGGAACTTTGGGGGTCTCCCTTTTACATTCCCATGAATTCACCCAAAACGAACTGACCTTGATGCAAAACGTCGCCAACCAGATGGGACAAGCCCTCGATCGAGTGCGTTTATTCATTGCTGCCCGCGAACATGCCCGTAGAATGTTGCACCTGGCAGAAATTAGTGCCGACCTGAACCGTTCTTTCACAGTAAATGAAGTTTTGGAAAATATAGGTAAAGGGGTAATGGCATTGAATGAAACCCAATCTGCCACTATTTATTTAGAAAATCCCGACGGCAGCCTGGTTTGTCCCTGGTCACAAGGATTATCGAAATCCTTAGTCGATCAAATGCGGCTGTTATGGCAGGAATCCTGCGTTGATGAGATTCGCCGCAATCTGGAACCCTATCTAGTTACCGACATAACAAAAATAAACGCACCTAAGGTTATCAATAGCTTGATGAAATCCGAAGGCATTCAAGCAGTCGGGTTTTGGCCTTTGCTCTATGAGGGAAAGGAGCTGGCCATAATAGCTTGTTATTACAATCATTCGCATACCTGGTTAGAACCTCAACAAGAAGTCATGCGCACCTTCGCCCGCCAGGCAGCCGTTGCCCTCCAAAACGCTCGCCTATTCGAAGAAACTCGCCGCCGCGCCGCCCAACAAGAAGCGTTGAACGCTGTCATTGCCTCTGCCGCATCCGCGCCAAATGTTACCTCTTTACTGCAAACCACTCTGGAATTAATCCTCGGTGTGCTCAGCTTGGATAGCGGCGTCATCTGGACAGAAAAGACCATATGCCTGCGCAATCTCGATGAACAGAAAATCGTAGCGCAAATACACAAGCTATTAGAAAATGGGGATATTTCCCCAACCAAAGTACATATTGTGGAGGATTGGCGCCTTATAGAGCCTAGCGGTTTCCCTCCCCAAATAAAAGAGTTTATCGACCAAATTGGCTGTCGCGCCTCCTTAGTTGTGCCATTAGTTATCGATGGTAGAAATATTGGAGGAATAGCGTTAAACTCCAATGAATCCAGGTCATGGCGCGCAGAAGAGGCAGCCCTGGTAGAAGCCGTAGGCAGGCAATTGGGCAATTCGGTGGAACGGCTGGAATTGTTGGAACACACCCGCGAACAAGCTCGTCTGGTGCAGCAAATCATCGATACTGTCCCAGAGGGAGTCATCCTCCTCGATCATGAACAGCGCATCATGCTAGCGAATCCAGTCGCGCGCAGCTACCTGGAAGTATTGGCAGATTCATGTGAAATCGGCAGTTTCCTTCCTTCTCTAGGAACAACTTCGATAGATGAATTATTATCCAAAGAGGGGCATTGGATTGAAATACAACCCCAACCCTCAATTTCGAGAATTTTTGAAGTCGTTGCCCAATCACTGGATACCACCCGGCAAAAGGGGCAATGGGTGTTGGTCACCCGCGATGTTACGCTAGAGCGTGAGAACCAAAAACGAATCCAGATGCAAGAACGTTTGGCGACTGTTGGCCAGTTGGCAGCAGGCATTGCCCACGATTTCAACAATATTATGGCAGCGATTGTGGTATACACTGATCTGCTGATGATGGAAACGCATCTCTCACAAGGTGGTCAAGAACGCCTT
>JBDKUB010000277.1:0-3623 GCA_039679915.1 Anaerolineaceae bacterium | reverse complement strand
GTGCCGTCGTTAAAGGCGGTCAGGTGGTTGGCGAGGTCGTAGGTGTAGGTGTTGGCGCCGTCGGAGAGCAAAGAATTTCCTACTTTATAAAAAATATTCATTATCAACCCCTATATCTAAGCGCCCCCGGAGCGATTCGAACGCTCAACCGTCTGATCCGAAGTCAGGTGCTCTATCCATTGAGCTACGAGGGCTATCGATTAAATTATACCCTACCTCTCCCTTAGTTCAAGAGATGGTTTCTTCATTCGGGTAAATTGAAATAGTTATACACCGCTCGCGATAAATCTGCTAGTAATTTCGAAGCCGGGTCCCACACCAGTTGCTCGGGATGGTGCAGGAAGACAACCAGAATATAATTGCCGCCCGGCGTGTACACAATCCCTGCATCACCGATGGTGTTGATTATCCCATTTGTGGAAACCCAGCCATGTTTATGGGCGACTTTTGTCCCATCGGGGACGCCGGCTTCGATTAAGACGCCGATTTTATTCAGTGCCAAAAAGTCGATCATCTGCTGGCATTCAGCCTGGGTTATTTCACCGGGGAAAGCTGCCATCAACGCGCCCCCGTTAGCTGTGGCGCATTGATAAATATCCTCGAGCAGCAACCCAATATCCGAGGGCGTGGTCTGGCTGGAAGGGTCGGGGTCGGTATTGATATCGGTTCTTTGATTAGCCGGTGTTTCCACAACAGCCAATAACGGGGCACCTTCATAGAAATACCCTGCCAAAAATGTGTTTACCAGCCCAAGTTTTTTCATGTCCTCGCTGACGATCAGAGGACTGCGATTATCGGCAATCACGCGTTCCATCAACCAATCCGCAGCTTCGTTTCCGGATTTATCGATCATATCTTGCATGAGTTTGATCGTTTCTTGATCGGGGTTTTCACCCAAACGTCGAAACACCGATACCATAATCGGAACTTTCATAATGCTGGAAGCAGTAAAAGCGATATCGGGTTGAACGGGTATTTCATTCCCTTGCTGGTAGGCAAAATGGATTTCTTGAATATTTTGCAGGTCGAGTAAGTAAATCCCGGCTAATCCATCGAAATTCGCCAAATCAATGGTTTGTTTTAGTAGCACCTGTAGATTTTGAAGTGCAGGTCGGTTAGGCTCGGTTTGCTTCAAGGGTAAAGTCACTTCTCGATTGGTCAATGACTTTAATGCGTTTTCGATCAATAAAATCGAACCATCGATATCCAGTGTTGTGCCCGATTTTCCCGATTGGAAATTTACGGTTCCTATGATAGGAGTCGCGCTTTCCGGAGGTTTATCGTAGCGTTTAGCAATTTCTTCTTCTAAGTAAATCCGCAGCCGGGCTTCGGAATATGTAGCATGGAGAGGCACCTCAGCGGGGGTTGAAGAACGGTTCCAAAGAAAATCCCAAAAACCCTGCCAGAAGACTTGCTGGGTACGTTGAACATCCCCTGCAGCCAGCATCGTCTCGGTATCCAGTTGAAAATCGACCACCGAGGGATTCAAGTGGATAACGGCGTCTCCATAATGCAGCACAACGGGAGTGGCATAGGCTTCGAGAATTCGCTGTGCAGCTTGCTGGCGGTCTAAACCTCCGACAGGAACACCGGCAATGACCAGTCCGCTTGAGAAGGTAGAGCGAACGCGGCTGTATGCCACCAATTGGAAAGCCAATAAAATTATTGCTGACAGCAGGAAAAATGCAGATACCCACCGGAGAGGAGAGAGTAATCCTTGTCGTCTCACAAGCGGGTATCATACCATGGATTTTATAAAGAGTGAATTTATCTTGAGACGACCAATTTCACCATTCTGCCTTTTTCATCCAAGGTTAAACGCGCAATTTGTTTATGGGCATGATCACTGTCGGATATTTGTTTACTAAATATCACAACTTTACGGTCGGGGGTAAGTGTATCGGGTGGATTGATTTCGGGTTTGGCAGACATCGATTTAGCGCCGATTAAGCCGATTTGAGCCGCCTGACATCGCTTACAGGAGGTGGAGCAAACCGCTTTTTCTTTTCGGATTTTTAAGCTGGCGTCCCGCATTCCTGGTAGATATTGGGCTACGAGATTGCGAACGTAACTGAAGGTTTCTGCCGTAACGACGATAGCTTCATCGGATTCTTCACTATGTTCGCAGACGGTTTTTATGGGTTGGGGAGGTTTTATAGATCGGCTCATCGATTTAGGAAATTGGCTGGATTTCACGGGTTGGGCAAGCGGGTCACCGTAAAGCACAAAGGAGATGAGCGTTTTTTGATCTTCGCCAGCCAAAAAGCCCTGTCGGGCATGAACTTCTTTAGCCATGGCTGCTTTCGAACGGCGCAGTGCTTCACCGGCTGTGAATCCACGGCGAACTCCGCACCAAAATCCATATGCCAACAAATCGGCCGCCTCCAGCGAATTGTCGATTGATCCATAGGAGGTGCAGGTAGAACCTACGAATGCCTGACAGCCAGCTAACAGAAAGCGATAGGAAATGGATTCGGCTTCGGAATGGTTTAGATGATTTGCCCCATAACATGCTTCACTAAACACGACTTGATGAACCCCATCGCCGTTCGAATGAATATCCTGTGGTTGCAATGCTACCGGATAATTCTGATTGTCTCGTGTATTAACCGGACCTTTAGGGGTATTTTCTCCCTGTCCATACCAATTCACCGCATCGGATACACCATGGAGGTTGTAATACCCAAAAGTGACTTGCGGGATGGAGATGGTCTTCCGGGATTTTTTTTGAATTTGGCTGGCTATCTTGCTTTGTACGGATTTTTGTTTATTCTTTCCATTGTTCCCAAATGCTTCTGCAGAATTGTGGAAGGCGAGAGATTCCATTGGAGGCGAAACAGCGACCATTTTGTTGGAACCCAGCGTTTTGAATACCTGATAGGAAGCATTCTTCCAGGCTGCAGCGGTATATCCGAAGGCTTGGGTTTTCATTTGTGAATTCAAACCGCCGGGGATTGCGCCAAGAATTAATCGGATAAATGATTTTACCCAACGGGTAAATGTCGATTGATTTTTATCGATTTGAGCACTCTTTGCATGTCTTTCGGCGTAAATTTTCAAAGTTTGGATGATGAATCGGCATTGACTATCCTTATCTCCAACCCCACCTGGCAGCCTGCCAACCTGCCATTCTGGTATGAAATAATTTTGATCACGGGTGCCATAAGGATTATCGGAAGGGACATCTTCGTCATTATCCTCGGTTGGGTTGGGTAAACGATGAAAAGGCACGATTTCACTACCGCCTACGATCAAAACGGCTCCGACCATTAATCCATATTTTTTCAATGCCGAATCTAAATCGACCAATGCCAGTTTGATTGACCATGGATCGTTCGATTTTGCACGAGGAAAACGAAGTGTAGAAAATTGGTCAGGAAGGCAATAACCTTGATCGGCGTAAAACACCAGCCCTTTCCACTTCTTGGAGGCTTCAACGGCTTGAGCCAGTTCCAACATGGCGTTTTCGATTTGTGAGGCGCCATCCGTGCCATATTGTTTACATAAATTTTCTTTTGTGGTAAGGATTACATAAACTGGGAATCTGCCGTCTACGCGGGCTAAAGCAGGTTGTTTCAAGCGAGCAGATATTTTTTCCAATTCCTCCTGAACCGATTTAAGAG
>JBDKUB010000457.1:0-2948 GCA_039679915.1 Anaerolineaceae bacterium | reverse complement strand
GCTATAGGCTGCCACATAGGCACCCCGCAGCCCCACCTCTTCCTGCACCGTAAAAGCTGCCAAAAGGTCGATGTGACTTGGTGCGTGCCTGAGAAGCTCTATCAGAGTAACTACTCCCAAGCGATCGTCCAATGCTTTTGTCCGCAAACTGGAACCTTGGCGGACAAATTGCGGAGCATAAGTCGCCCAATCGCCCACCTTCACTTTCTTAATATTTTCCGGTCCTATATCTATACGCAAGTCATCCAGGGTAAAATTACGCTTGCGCTCTTCCTTGGTTGTCAAATGAATGGGTTTTGCTCCAATCACAGCCGGTATATGCTCGGCACCTATCACAATTTGTTTCCCTGCCAGAGTTTGCAAATCGATACCGCCAACCAATTCGAAACGATAGATCCCCGCTTCTTTATCCTCTTCATGGGTGATCATAAAACCGACCTCGTCCATGTGAGCGGCAGCCATAACCCGCAGTCGATTTTCCCCATTGCCTTTCTTAATCGCTAACACATTCCCCATCGCATCCACCCAGACCTCATCTGCCAGGGTTTTCACTTGATCCATAACAATTTTTCGGACTTCCCCTTCATTCCCTGAGACAGCACATGCGTTGCACAATTTCTCCAGCAATCTAACTTGCTGAGGTCCTATGCTTTTGGATTTCTGCTGAAAATTTTGTATGTTATTCATCCCATTTTATCTTCATTAAAAATTCGATATCCAAGCGTGCAGCAAATTCCGCCATTAACCTTCCGGCGCGGTTGATATCTTTAAGCGACACCATTTCGACAGGCGTGTGCATATAACGGATGGGAATGCTGATAATCATAGTCGGAATCCCAGCCGCGGTAGTTTGTAAGCCATCCGCATCGGTTGCCGAATAACGTGGCATAACCTCCATTGCATAAGGTATTTCTAATTCATCAGCTATTTTTTTAAACTGTTCATATAAAAACGGATGAACGGTTGGACCCCATCCCAATGTAATGCCTTTTCCTATCGGGTAAGTCTTGTGGGCAGGGCTGCCCGGACTGCTGCCAAAGGTCACGTCGATAACCACAGCTAACGAAGGTTGTATTTGAAATCCGGAGGTGATCGCCCCTCCCAAGGTTTCCTCTTCCTGCACCGTAGCGACTGCCCATAAATCCCATTCTATTTGCCGGTTCTTCAGCTCCTCTAAGCACACGGTTATAGCCGCGATTGATACCCGATTATCCAGGGCGTGTCCCACCAGTACATCGTCGGAAAATTCGATGGGCAGTTGAGCAAAACTAATGCGGTCGCCAATCTTGATCGAGCGACTTACCTGAGCCGCATCCAATCCGGTATCCACCAGCAAGTATTGTACAGGTAATGAGTCTGATTGAACCGCTGCGGGGAGCAGCGCCATGGGGGGTCGAACAATAACACCGGCAATTTCCTTCTGCCCATGAATGATCACTGGCTGCCCGGGTAAGATGCGCGGGTCGATTCCCCCAATTTCGGTAATGCGAAGAAAGCCATCGCTGAACCCCGTCACCATTAATCCAATTTCGTCCATATGAGCTGCCAGGAGCAAGCTGGGGCGCGGCGATGTTGCTGTACCTTGTTTTAACGCATGAAGGCTGCCAATGCGGCTAGTCTCGATATGATCACACAGCGGCTGCCAGGTTTCCTTGACCACCTGATGAATTCGTGTTTCATATCCGGAAAGCCCTGGCGTTGTAAGAAGGTTTTTTAATAAAGAGCGTAATTCGGTCATAGGGTTCTAATCATATATTATAAATTGCTCAGAGAGATTATAAATTGCTTAGAGAATAAAGGTGAAAATGTTATGGTCCTGGCGTAGATAAGGTTGGCGTTTCGGTAGGAGTCATTTCTAAAGCAATCGTTTCAGTAGGCGGTATAGAAGTTGATGTATTGCTGGGTACTAAAGTAGCGGTTGGAGGAGGCGGTAATGTATTCGTATAAGTTAGACTGGGGGATGGAGCCAGGGTGTAAGTGCTCGATGGGTGGGGTGTCTTCGAGGCAGTCGCTGAGGCTGTTATGGATGCTGTTGGTGTTGCTGTATAAGTCTCAGTGATGGTGGGTGTCTTGGTCCAATCTGCCCCATACACCGTTGGAGACCATGTTGGAGATAACCAGGGCGTGAGAGTTGGCGTTTTACTGGGTGTACGCGTCGCCGTCAGGGTGGGTGTTCGCGACCGCGATTGATCCAACCCCCGACGAGCAATAATCAGCCCGAAGCAATAACAAGGGAGAGTGGCTAATATGATGCAAATTAATGTGAGACGTATCCGCCTGGTAAACCCCGGGTCTCGATTCATGCCGTGTCCTTATCTGGATAGATGATAACACTACGTTTGGATGGTGGCAAGTCGAATAAAATATGGTAAAAATGAAATTATGCAATGGATTTTTATTTCTCCTCATTTCGATGATGTCGCCCTTTCCTGCGGAGGATTGATTTGGGAATTAACCAACAATGGTAACGAAGTAGAAATATGGACTATTTGTGGTGGAAACCCCTCAATAATAATTCATTCACCCATCGTAGAGACCCTGCATAAACGGTGGAAATCGAGCGATCAGGCAGCCATCATTCGCCGCCAGGAGGACATTCGGTCTTGTCAGATCTTGAATGCCTCTTATTATCATTTCGATGTTCTCGATTGCATTTACCGGTTAGATAAAAACCATAGCCCTCTATATCCAACCGAAGAATCCCTATTTGGTTCAATCCACCCACAAGATGAAGAAATGATCGAGCATTTGACACCAACTCTCCTGCAGCAGATTCCGAAACAAGCTCAATTGGTTTGCCCGCTGGCGATTGGCAATCACGTCGATCATCAATTGTCCAGGAAAATCATCGAAAAAACAGAAAAATCCCACTGGCTTTATGCTGATTTTCCCTATGTCATCAGAAACCAGGTGGATTTAAACTCGATTTCAGATAAAAATTTGCGAAT
>JBDKUB010000064.1:0-3058 GCA_039679915.1 Anaerolineaceae bacterium | reverse complement strand
TTGACTGTTGAAGGAAATTCAGCTATTGTTGCTTGCACAGGTAAAATAGTCGCCAATTACGGAAATGAGGTTCTCGAAATCGACCTGGCTGCGCAAAAATATCAAGCTGTCTTTGAAGGGGGGGAATGGCGTATGTGTGGATATCGGTAATCGCTATGTTTTCACCCCATCGTTGGTTTACACGCGAGAATTTATACGCCCTTATACTCTTCATCATTTTGGTCGCTTTAATAATTTTTACCAGTGATCAAGCGCCGAATTGGATATATCAGGGATTTTAAATGACCCTGTTTCATATCTGCGTTTTTCTGTTCATTTCCTTATTTACGGGTATTTTCGTATCTAAAAATAACAGAAGCTGGTTATTTGTTATATTCAACATTCTAGCAGTCTTTTGGCTGCAGCCGGTTTCATCTATCCGCCATCTCGATTTTTGGTTACCCGCTGCTAGTGTGGGTTTAGTTGTTCTGACCTGGTTTTCAACCCAAACCACTTATAACCGTCGCCAAACCTGGCCAACCGTTGGAGTAATTTCATTAACTTTTTTGGCGATCAGTCTGCTGCGCTATATCGAACCATTGTGCTGCATCACAGCATCTCGCCCCCCTGCAATATTCCAAATTTTGGTTGTAGTCGTGCCTCTGATTCTATTTTTTATACTGGTCATTCGGTTTTTCCCCAAAAAACCTGCCTTATCCATAATTCTAATCTGCGCAATCATTGTCCTTTTCATTATTCTAAAAACCGAAATATTTTCAGCTTACTTTAGCAAAGCCTTCCGATCGATTACAGGTCAAGACCCAACCTTAGCTGCTGCATCAGATTTACTCTGGATCGGTTTTTCGTATCTGGCATTTCGGTTGTTACATTACTTGCGAGATTTTCAAACAGGCAAAATCCCTTCCCATAACCTGGACGAGTTCATTGCCTACACATTGTTTTATCCCTCTTACACCGCCGGTCCCATCGAGAGGCTACCCCGCTTCCTTGAAAATATGCGCGCACCCGAAGATAATCTAAATAAGCGCTGGCATCTGTCATCTAAAGATTTCTTTGAAGGAAGCACCCGCGTGATTATGGGCATCTTTAAAAAATTCGTCCTGGCAGACAGCCTGGCTATCATCGCATTGAATAACCAAAACGCCCTTCAGATTAAATCGACTTTTTGGGCTTGGGTCATCCTTTATAGTTATGCATTAAGGATTTATTTCGATTTTTCAGGTTATACCGATGTCGCTATTGGCATGGGTAGATATTTAGGCATTCGGCTGCCAGAAAATTTCACTTCGCCCTATTTGAAAAATAATTTGACCTCATTTTGGAATAGCTGGCACATTACGTTAGCCCAATGGTTTAGGGCATATGTTTTCAATCCTCTTACCCGGTCTATGCGCTCTTCAAATCATAATTTCTATACCTGGTTTATTATCCTGTGCGCCCAGTTATCTACCCTGTTCTTGATTGGTTTATGGCACGGTATAACGATTAATTTTGCCATATGGGGATTATGGCATGGTTTAGGTCTGTTTATACATAACCGCTGGTCAGATTGGCGAAAGACTCACTTCTTTGAATGGGAAAACAAATCCTGGGTAAAAAATTTATTTTCCTGTGGCTCGTGGCTTATAACCTTCAATTATGTTTCACTGGGGTGGGTTTGGTTTGCGCTATCTACCCCCCAAATGAGTTGGCATATTATCCGTGTGTTATTGGGGGTAAATATATAATATGGCTTCAACAAGTTCTTCTCCACATAGTATTCATAAGGTGTCACCTGTTCGAGTTGTTGTTAAAGCGCTCAGCTTGCTGCTTCTTTTCAATTTCATATTTCCCTTCATCGATCCGCTCCCTTGGATCAGCCAATTGTCGATCTATAACAGCTTGGTTCCTGGCAGAGAGCGCCTGCCCTATGGCGAACAGCCGGAAAAATCTTACAACCTCAATCTCTATCAACTGGAGGCTATGTTCAAATCCCATAAGATAGATGGGGCAAAAAAATCCGCTAATGAATTCCGCCTGATCCTGATTGGAGATTCTTCGACCTGGGGCTTCTTACTGCCCCCCCCAGAAACCTTAGCTTCGTCTATCAATGCCAAGAATTCACTTACTCCGGATGGTAAACATATCATGGCTTATAATTTGGGATATCCGGTTATGTCTCTAACCAAAGATCTGCTCATCTTGAACCGAGCCATGCGCTACCAACCGGATATGATCATTTGGCTGGTTACTTTGGAATCCTTTCCATACGACAAACAATTGTTTCCGCCCCTTTTACAGCATAACCGCGACGAAGTGCTTGAATTAATACGAACAAATAACTTAAACATGGAGCGATATATCGAGAATTTAAAACCTGTGACATTTTGGGACAGAACCCTGATAGGCAGCCGGCGTAATCTGGCAGATGTCTTTCGACTGCAATTAATGGGTATGATGTGGGCAGCAACCGGCATCGACATATATATTCCTGATAAAATCGAACGTCCCATGGAAGATTTACCGGCTGATTTATCGTTTCATAATCTGACACCTCCTCACCTCTCAGAAGACGTCCTCGCATTCGATGTGCTGCAAGCAGGTTTTAACATAAGCGGTGATGTACCTCTAGTCATTGTTAATGAACCGATGTTTATCAGTCACGGGAACAACAGCGACGTCCGGTATAACTTTTATTACCCGCGCTGGGCATATGATGATTATCGCCAATTGTTGTCATCTCACAGTGAAAAATATCGATGGAACTATGTCGATTTATGGAATTCAATCGACGCGCCATATTTTTCAAATACAGCCGTTCACCTGACACCCGAGGGTGTGAATCAATTGGCTGACCTTTTAATGGGGCAGTTACCGACTTTCGGGCAGCATTGAGCGAAGCCCTTCTCCATCTCGTTCGCAAAGCGTATAATTCCAACGATTTATGAAAACCTTCAAAAAAGCTTTACTCATAATATCGATTTTAATAATGGCTGGTTGTGCGAGTAAGTCTTCTCATCTACCAGAGCAGGCAATTTTCACCCCTTCAAAAACGTCACCGGTTATTCTCCCGAAAAAT
>JBDKUB010000218.1:0-9233 GCA_039679915.1 Anaerolineaceae bacterium | reverse complement strand
TGATGTGGCATTGCCAGGGCAGCCGTAATTAATCCGGCAGCTTCTGAGACGAGATGGTTGTTATTTTGAGCGCGTGCATAAATCAGCGTAGGAGGAATACGATTGGCATGCCGGGCAATGGCTTTTGCTAAAGCCGTCGTGCGGGAAGCATCCGTTATCTTAGAATTGGAGAATACTTGCCAGGCAAATACCAGGCTGATCAAGCGCAGCGCAACTTCCTGCGCAGACATCCAGTGAGGACCCAGATATGCTGGGTTTGATTCGAGAAAGGTCTCGGTCAAGTGCCAAAATGTACGTGAATATTTTTCGTCTCCGGAAAGGTGATAAGCCCTTGCCAGGGTATAAGCCCACCCAAACCGGGCTGGCTCCCAAATTAATTTTATATCCTCATCGATGGGCATTCTACCGGATTCATATGCCGTCCAATGAGATAGAGGTCCTGTAGAAGTAAGCACTAAATCGACTGCATCGCCACCGAATAATCTTACCTTCCCTTCGACAATCTCATCCGCTTCGGCGATGAGTTGGTTAATTCCACTTTGATTAATGCAATGAATAATGGCTTCCTTGTCAGGGAGATGGATAATTTTTTCGATTCGACACCAACCAGCATTATATTTGTGCGGATCTTTCCCCCAAATGATTGGAATTCTATAAAAACCACTGGTTATGCCCAAACGATAAATGAAGTATAAAAAAGAGGACTTTACACCAAGCTGTCGTATCGCTTTGACTTTGAGCATTATCCGCTTCATTACAGGATCAATTTTGTTGCTCAGATTGAAGAGCCATATATAACTCATTCAATTTATGCGCCAACTGCAATTGCTGCTCATGAGTCATTTCAGTGATCAAAGTTTGGTATCGTTTCACATGATCGTAGAGTTCACCCCACCATCGGTCATCCTCATAATTTTCCCGCGCCAGCACCCCCAGGGCAAATCCACCAAATAACGCCAGATCACTGAAATTGGTGGTATTTACCTCCAATAACAGCTTGTGAATGAAATCGGTCAATAACTGGAAACCGATGCCTTTTTTCAATCGATAAGCAATGACGCTCATCACTTCCATACAATATTGAAGCGTTTGAGTCTCACCAGTGGGTATTCTCCCCAATACCTCATGCCCCAAATCGGAATTAATGATTTCACTTTCGCGCAGGCGTTGAAATATTTTTTCGCGCAGGTTGTTATAGGATTCATTGTTTCTCTCGCCGGCTAAATCAGCTAATAACTGGTGAGCTTTTTCGGTTGGTAAGAACACAATTTCCGAACGCCCCGGACCCGATTTATCATCTGCCAATCGGTAGTCTGAACGCGCAAACCCCTTCTCTTCCAATAAACGCAGCATATCATACGCGGTGAATCGGCTTACCCCCAACCTTTCTGCCAATTCGGAATAATGTAAAGGCTGCTGCAAATCATAATACAAATCGAGCATATTCAATATAAACGCTTCTTGCCTTTTGGTTAATTTTACAGTCATTCCAAAATTTCCAAAGAAAAGTAATATTTACATCATATTCCTTAACTAGAAGATGTCAAGGTTTCTTCGATAATGCTTCGACTGCCATAAAACAGGCGCGAGAAACACCGAGAATTTGATCATAAGGAATTGGAGGATTACCCTGATTTTGGATAGCCCTTAAGAATGCCTCCCATTCCTCCCGATGACCCTTATCTTGACGCAGGAGAGATCGCTTGACTTTTCGTTTGCCATTTCCGATCATGATTAACTCACGATAATCATCTAAAATGGCCACCTTACCTCCACAAAACACCTCGGCATATTCTTTTGGCAAAGACTTATCCCCATTTGCCAGATAATCGATTACTCCCAAAGAACCATCTGCAAAAGTAAGGGTAATCGTCACATTATCCTGGCAGTATTTTCCCAGGTCTGGTAAGGCATTCGCATGGACATCAATTGGCGCGCTTCCTGCTAAAAAGGTGATGAAATCGATGAAGTGACAGCATTCCCCGATAATCCGCCCGCCTCCCTGCTGATGGTCTTGCACCCAATGGGATAAAGGAATATAGCCGGCATTAACTCGATAATGAACGAACAATGGCTCAGTTCGGTCTTTGAAATGCTTAGCAAGCTGCTGGGTAAAAGGTGCAAATCGTCGATTAAATCCCACCATTAATATCGGATGCGAATCTTTTTCTTGTCCTCCCTCGTTGGTGATTTCATTCAGCAAGCTCTCGATCTCGTCTACATCTTCACGAATAATTGCTAGAGGTTTTTCACAAAATACCGACTTTCCTGCCTTCAAGGCTGTCATCGTTTGCCGCGCATGGGTATGATGGCGGGTTAATATCGCTACTACTCGGGTATTTTCATCATTAATCACCTGCTGTTCATCAGAAGTAGCAAAAGAAAAACCATAGTGCTTGGCAGCCTGCTGAGCATTCACTCCAGAAGTAGAAGCTATTCCAGTTAATTGGATGGAAGGGATTTTATATAATATCGGCAGCATAACCGCTGAAGCAAAATTGCCAGCGCCCAAGACGCCCACCGATATTTGGGATTCTGAAGCACTAACTCGCGTTCTTTTGGGGGAAAATTCAATGCGCTTGGGCAGGTTTTCATTTTTTACTTCGGCCTGCGGGTAAGTCAACACGACACCCAAAAATGGTTCCTGCTTCTTGCCGGTGATCAAATCATATGCTTGTACGGCATCATCGATCGGGAAGCGATGGCTGATTAATGGCTCAACATCGATGCGCTGGCTTGCTAATAAATCAACAAACGCTTCGAGGTTACGCCCCTCCGTCCAGCGAACGAAACCAATTGGATAATCTTGCCCGCCTTCTTCATAATTGTGGTCATATCGGCCTGGTCCATAACTTCTAGAATTGATAAAAGATAATTCCTTTTCGTAATAAATCTTACGCGGGATTTGCTGCCCCACCGCCCCAATCGCAATGACCTTGGCTTTATCTCTGGCAATCGCGCCTGCCAATTCAACTGGATCATTCGATTGGGTATCTGCACAAATCAACACCTCATCGGCGCCGCGATTGCGGGAAAAGCTCAGCGCAGAACTTTCGGCATCATTGCGCAAAACTGCCTTTATGCCCATGCGGTTCGCCAGCTCAACCCGCTGTGGATTGATATCAATACCTAATACTTGACAACCAGCCGCTTTGGCTATCCCGGCTGCCAATAAGCCAAGCAAACCCAATCCAATCACAATGACGAATTCACCTACTTGTGCATCACTTAAACGAAACCCATGCATAGCAACAGCACCCAAAGTGGCAAAAGCTGCCTGATCGTAACTTACCGAATCGGGTATGGCTGCCAGCAAATTTTTAGGGACAATTGCATATTCGGCATGAACGGCGTAGCCGCCTCCTGCGCAGGCGACACGCTGCCCAATTTGAAAACCTCGCATGCCTTCACCCAGGGCAATGATTTCCCCGGCTGATGAATATCCTAATACCATGGGTTGATCCAGCCGATTGAAAGCCTGATCGACGGTAGAGATTACACCCTCCCGGCGAGCTTTATCCACCATTTGGTGTACTAAATCAGGCCGGGAGCGAGCTTTCCCCATCAAGGATTTCTCAGCAAACTCGACCAGCATGCGTTCGGTGCCAGCAGAAACCAGAGAAGACGCAGTTTTTACTAATGCCGTCCCAGGCTTAGGAGTGGGTATAGGCACTTCGGCGATATAAGTTTCTCCGTTGCGGATATTTTGTAAGACCTGTTTCATGCCTTTCCCTCTTCATCCTCGATCAAATCTAATATGGCGACTGTATTGAGCATCGCTTTAGGAATAAATGAACTTGCCAAAACGAATTCTTGCTCTTTCCCCGCAATGGGATCATGTTCTGAACAATGGGCGTTTTCTCCCATAGGGCCAAGGCCATCCAAAGTAGGAAAATGCATCCATAGCCTGTTCCCATCGCTCAGACCACCGCGAGCTTCATGGATAACTTCCAATGACATTTTCCGACCAGCCTCTTTCCAAATATTGAACAACCGGTCGGTGTTTTGATTTGCCGGCCAGGGAGGTGTCTGCTTCCCTTTGATAATTTTTACCTTGCAAGAAAATCCGTCGCGGCTTCGAACTTTGGATTTATCACCCAGCGCCATCATATCATGCACAGCTTTCTCGAAAATTTCTGGGGAAAATGCCCGCATTTCGACCTCCGCTTCCGCATAATGCGGGACGCGATTGACAACCACACCACCTTTAACCTTGCCTACGTTGAAGGTCAATTTGTCATCGTAATTGGTAAGATTAGCGATATCGATGATGGTATGCGCCATTTGAACAATAGCATTGGCACCTTTCGCATGGTAATTACCGGCATGAGCCGACTTCCCTTCAACAATTACCTTAAAAGTGACCTTACCTTTGCGCGATGTAACGACGGGCATGCCTTTATCGTCCGAAAAGCCACCTTCAAAAACCAAACACCCTTTTGTATCCTTGGGCAAGCGGTCCAAACATAGTTGCGAGAAATCCTCCGAAAGCCTTTCTTCAGAGGCATTCAAGCAAATATACCAGTTGACATGCCCGAATTCCTGGCGAGCGAAATTTTGCAAAGCGTCCAGAACCATATATATCAACACAGTGCCGCCCTTTATATCTACTGCGCCCGGGCCATAGATACGATCACCTTCGACCCGCCACTGAAATCGATGCTGAATTTCTTCCTCTACGGGAAATACGGTGTCCAAATGTGAAATCATGGCAATAGTAGGATAATTGGGATTATGGCTTCGTGGGTAACGAAGGAATAAATGCTTGCCGTATCCTTCTTGAACAGATGAGATGAATTCGGAGGTAAAACCCAACTTCTCAAATTCTTGTGCGATGTAATGACCAGAGGCATTCACGCCAGGTGCATTTGCTGTAAAACTATTCGTTTCGACTAATTTTCGATGAAAGTCAAGGTAATTGGTAAACCTCTTATCATAAAATGATTGCATTTCTTTGATTAGATCCATGTTGACTTCTTTTCCTTCTGCGCACCTAATTATAAAGCCGTTCTATAAAAAACCTGCATGTTATAATTTCCTCGATTAATATCCGGTAAAGCTGTTGAAATCGACCGGTCTATAATTTCACCTTTATATTTACATTTTCATATTCTCAGGAGAAGTATTATGTATGATCAGCGCGCGGAAAAATTTTCCCAAATTCTAGTAGATCATTCTACCAAAATAAAGCCAGGTGATCGTGTAGCGGTCACTGCGACCATGGCTGCCGAACCCGCCTTGCATTCTTTGTACACACACATACTCGACCGTGGAGGTCATCCCCATATATTAATTGATTTGCCCGATCAAGATGAGCTATTTTTTGCCCACGCGAGCGATCAGCAGCTTGATTTTATCCCTGTTTTTCATAAGATGGCTTTCGAAGAATTCGAGGTTTTGATCAAAATACGCTCCGAAACCAATACCCGCTCTATGACCCATGTCGATAGCGCCCGTCAATCCCGACGCCAGCGCGCCTTGGCGCCTTTACTCGAAGCCCAAATGCGCCGCGGCGCCCAAAAAAGCCTACGTTGGATGAGCACCCAGTATCCTACGAATGCCTATGCCATGGAGGCTGACATGGGATTCGAAGAATACCAGGACTTTTTCTTCCGTGCCTGCCATGCCGATGAGAATACAGTGGACCCCATCGCTTACTGGCAAGGTGTGGAACTCCAACAAGCGAATATCGTGCAACGCATCGAAGGCCATGACCAAGTCTCCCTGCAAGGTCCAAATGTCGACTTAACCCTATCTATTAAAGGGCGCACTTTTCGAAATGCCAGCGGTCAGCAAAATTTACCTGATGGTGAAATCTACACCGGACCTGTAGAGGATTCGGCAAATGGGTGGGTGCGCTATACTTATCCGGCTATGTATCAAGGCAGACTGGTGGAAGGGATTGAGCTAACCTTCGAAAAAGGCAAAGTGGTGAAAGCTACAGCTACTAAGAACGAAGATTTTTTGCTGCGCATGTTGGATTCGGATACCGGAGCCAAGTACTTGGGTGAATTTGCAATTGGTACCAATTTCAAAATCAATCGTTTCACCCGGAACATCCTCTTCGATGAGAAAATCGGCGGTTCATTCCATACCGCTTTAGGGGCTGGCTACCCTGAGACGGGCAGTCAAAATAAGAGTATCATCCACTGGGACATGATTTGCGATATGCGCCAGGATTCTGAAATCATAGTGGATGGTGATGTGGTTTATCGCAATGGTCAATTCTTGATTTGATAAAAAGACTTTTCGAGAATTTGAAAGTTTAATAGACCAGGCTTTTTCCTGGTTTTTAAATTATCTAATACTATTATCAAATTAGCTCAATGAGGGTATTGAAAAAGATAAAGCAACAGTGTGCGATGTACCTTTGAGGTGCGTTGCACATGCAGAATTTGCTTCATCCCTCCCCATACTCCCTCAAAAATCAAGAACAGATTTTTTGGGGAGGAGTTGATAATTGTATTTTTCAACGCTCTCCTCAATGAAAATTCGATGAGCTCGAGTATTATGCAAATATTATATACAATATATTTACAATATGTTGACATTTATGGTATAATATGGTATATTACATCCAATATAGAGACTGTTTTTGTGGAGTTAATTTATGTCATTTTATTTGGCTTCAAAAGAAATTTGGCGAAACAAGGGACGTTTTTTGTTATTCAGCTTGGTTATCGCATTGATCACAGTATTGGTATTGTTCATTGCTGCCCTGGCACAGGGTCTGGGATTAGCTAATAAAGAATATATCGAAAAACTTAATGCAGAATTGATTGTATTTCAAGAAAAGGTAGAGTTATCTACCACGACCAGCCGGGTTGGTTTGGATAAACTGAACGATTTGCGTCGTTTAAAAGGTGTAGCAGACGTTGGAGCTATCGGTTTCAGTTCTGCTACGTTGGTATTACCCAATGGACAAAAATCGTTAGATATTTCTTTGATTGGTGCCCAATCGGATAAACCGGGTATGCCGCCTGTACTCAGCGGAAATCCGATTCGCTCCAATCGTGGATACCAGGCAGTCATCGACGGAAGCATCGCTTCCCGCAATGATATAAGTATAGGAGATGAAATTACAGTAAAGACTATTGTTGGATCAGAGGATAAATTCTACCGACTGAAAGTCGTCGGTATTACTGACGGGCAACAATATTTCTATCAGCCTTCTGTTTTCATTCCTTTTGAAACCTGGGACAAAATACGTCCACAAGCAACCGAAGGTCAATCCCAATACAACCTGGTCGCTAATGTAATAGCGGTCAAGCTGACCAATCCTCAAGATATTCAAATTATGGCAAAATACATCGTAAATCAAGTTGGCGATGTTGAAGTAGTCGACCGGAAAACCGCTTATGAAGCTACGCCTGGTTATTCTGCCCAGCAAAGTACCTTAAATACTCAGCAGGGTTTTACACTGCTGATTGGTATTTTGGTGATCGGTGGTTTCTTTCAGATACAAACACTACAAAAGGTTCCCCAAATTGGAGTATTAAAAGCTATTGGAACCCAAAACAATATCATCGCGTTTACTGTTATTATGCAAATCATCCTGGTTACCATCATTGGCGTCGCCCTGGGAAGCATTGGTACCTTCCTGCTTTCCCTAGGTCTGCCAAATGGTATTCCAATTTTACTCACTGGCAAAACAGCTATCATCACCATTATTACCCTGTTAATGATAGGGCCAATTGGTGGATTGGTTTCGGTGCAACTCGCGCTTAGGGTAGAACCGCTCACCGCTTTAGGTATGTAATTTCGAGATACTTATGGAACCCATTCTAAGAACAGAATCTGTAACAAAAATTTATGATACTGGTAGCCTGACGGTTAAAGCTGTCGATCAAGTTTCTTTGGAAATTTATCCGGGAGAATTCGTTGCTTTGGTCGGACCTTCTGGATCAGGAAAAACGACCATGCTTGCTATGCTAGCCGGATTACTCAATATGACACAAGGCAGCATCCGTATCGATGGTCACGAATTAGGTATGTTGAACGAAAAAGAGAAAACCTATTTTCGCAGAGAGAAAATTGGCTTTATATTTCAAGCTAATAATCTAATCCCCTACCTGACTGCCTTGGAGAATGTTGAATTGATGCTCCGCCTCAACAGCACAAACAGCCAATATTGTCGAGATGAAGCAAAAAAGTTATTGGGGCGACTAGGTTTATCCGATCGTTTACATAACCTCCCCAAACAACTTTCCGGAGGTCAGCAGCAGCGTGTAGCTATTGCCCGAGCTTTGATTCACGATCCAAGCCTGGTACTGGCAGATGAACCAACGGCTGCCCTGGATACGGAACGGGCTTATCAAGTCGTGCAATTTTTCTCAGAGCTTGTCCACGAGCAAAAACGAGCGGGTATCATGGTTACCCATGATCTACGCATGACTCAACATGTTGACCGTGTGATCCAAATGGTGGATGGAAAGATATTCAAAATTATTGATGATAGAACAGAAATAGCGGCTATGTCAACCGGGGGAAGGATTTAAACAAATAAGTGAACGAGGAGGTATTGAACCTTCTTCTGTTATTTACTGGATACAAAGGCCTCCTTATAAAGCATAATCACTTTACCCCAATTCAATGACCTCGTCCAACCCTTCCATGCCGTTTCTGCCATGGCTAACCATAATCAGCGATTTACCCTTTACAGCTTTCTCCAAAGCATCTAACACTTTCCTCTCAGTGATGGCATCTAGGTTGGCTGTTGCTTCATCTAGTATCATTATTGGAGCATCTTTGAGCAACGCACGTGCAATTGCTACCCGTTGCCTCTCGCCAGCACTTAAAATTACACCCTGTTCTCCAAGCCAAGTATTCAATCCTTCGGGTAGTGTTTTCACCACCTCATCAAGCTGTGCTTGATTTATCACTTCTAGGATTCTTTCGTCAGAAGCATCAGCCTGCGCCAGGAGCAAATTTTCGCGCAAAGTAGCGTTGAACAAATGGGTATTTTGTGAAACCACTGCCATATGTTTACGCAAGTCATCGGAATTGTAACTGCGAAGCTCGCTGCCGTTTAATAAAATACTCCCCTGCTCATATTCCCAATAGCGCAGTAACAGGTGAATTAGAGTAGTCTTACCTGCTCCGCTTCGCCCGACGATGCCAATGTGTTTGCCTTGAGGCAATGAAAAAGAAATATCATGGATTACGGAAGAAGCGGAACCTGGATAGCGAAACGACAAATGCATAACGTCCAAATCGAATGTCTGAGGTACCAC
>JBDKUB010000494.1:0-3046 GCA_039679915.1 Anaerolineaceae bacterium | reverse complement strand
GCGCTTGTGGGCGTGAGCGTTGAGCGTTGTGTATGATTAAATCAAACCCCTGAGCTACGGCATCAGTATCCGTAAGATTCAGCAGCACCCCGCCGACATCGGATTTATGCAGAATATCCGGAGAATCAACTTTTAATGCAACCGGGAATCCTAATTCCTCCGCAAATCGAGCAGCTTCCTGAGAGTTTTTTGCTAAGCGAATGGGCAGGGTGGGAATCCGATATGCTTCCAATATCTGTAAAACGATATCTTGTGGTAAAAATGAAGATTCGATGGATGAGGCTTGACCGTAGTTTTCCAACAAAGATTGGACGGTTTGTTTATTGACATCGTCAAAGGTGACCGGTATGGTTCGATCACGATTTAGAAATTCAGCCCGCTGCGCCAGAATGGCTAATGCCGAAGCAGCCCGTTCGGGAAAGCGATATTCAGGCACGTGCGAAGCGCGGAAATGCTCCACTGCCTCTTGAATCATGCGGCTGCCCATTAGAGCGATGACCACGGGTTTTTGCGATGTATGGATAATCGGGATCAGCGCCCGTGCCACTGCTCCAGCCGAATCCATGGGAGGAGGTGGTAGGATGACCATTACACCGTTTACATGGGGGTCGGCAATCAATATCCGCAAACATTCTGTGTATTGTTCTACTGTGGCAGATGCCAGCATATCTACCGGATTTTGCAGGCTGGCAGCCGGCGGTAAGTGCTTTGCCAGAGCTTGACGGGTTTCGTCGGTTAGTTCAGCCAATTGCAAGCCGTTGGCTTCCAGAGCATCCGCAGCGGTAACTCCGGGTCCGCCGGCATTGGTGAGCACAGCCATAGCCCGCCCTTTGGGGGGTGGGCACCACGCCAACGCCCTTGCCCAGTCGAACAATTCTTCGCTGGTCTCTGCCCGAATCACCCCTGCTCGTCTGAACGCGGCATTGTATGCATTCTCCTGCCCAGCCAGAGCACCGGTATGGGATGCAGCAGCCCGTTTACCGCTGCTGAACCGGCCAACTTTTAGGGCGATAACAGGTTTTTTCTGGGCTGCAAGGTAAGCTTCTTCTACGAAACGCCGGCCGTTGCTGACGCTTTCCAGGTATAGAGTAAGCACCCGCGTAAACGGGTCATCGATCGTGGGCGCCAATACATCGGTTTCGCTGACATCGCATTGGTTGCCCAAGCTGATCAGGCGCGAAAGGCCAAACCCCTGCCCATGCGCCCAATCGATGACTGTGGCGCAAATAGCACCGGAATGGGAAATGAAGGCTACATCGCCGGGCGGGGGACTTGGCGGCGGTAGGAAGGTGGTATCCAACGGCAGGTGGGTATCCAATAAACCGATGCAGTTGGGACCGATCAGACGCATGTTGTAGCGCTGGGCAATCGCCAGGCACTTCGCTTCCAAGGCAGCCCCTTGCGGACCGGTCTCGCGGAATCCGCCGGAACAAAGGATAACCGCCCGAATACCTCGCCGGCCACATTGAATCAAGATATCCGGCACAGCCGGGGCGGGAATTAATATCACTGCCAGATCGAGCGGGTCAGGTACTTCTTGAATATTGGCGTAAACCGGTCGGTCGAACATCTCGCCGCCTTTGGGGTTGACGAAATAAACCGCACCCTGATAATTGCTTTCTACCAGGTTGCGCGCCAACCCATAACCCAGTTTGACCGGATCGCGCGAGGCGCCAATAACCGCGACGCCTTTAGGGGAAAAGAAGGGACCGAGGGTATAAGAAGGAAGAGCCATATGGGTTTGCTCTCAACTTTCTGCATTAGGGTAAGGGAGAGCGGTGAAAGATGAATGATGAGGGGAATTATACATGAAGGCATTAGATTAATATCGAAATTAATAATTCCCTATCCATTGACAGAATCTTTGAATTGCGATAATATTAACATATGCTCATGTAGTGAGCATATGCTCATCCTATGGATAATATTCAACTTCTTACCAAGATAGCAACGCTTTATTACAAAGGTGGGTTGAATCAGCAGGAAATCGCCGACCGGTTAGGTCTTTCTCGTCAGACCACTGGAAGATATTTAAAACGGGCGGTCGACCTGGGGGTCGTGGTTATCAAAATTCAATCCAATCTGGAATATTCCGCCGAGCTCGAATACAAACTGGAAAGCATTTTCGGTTTGTCTGAAGTCATTGTGGTGACGCCTCCCACCGACAGTGAAGAGGCTGTGAAAGAAGCCTTAGGTAGCGCCGGGGCAGCTTTCCTCGAACGACGTGTGCAGCCTAACGATATTATCGGCATTTCCTGGAGCAGTACGGTTTTGCAATGCGCCATGCAGCTATCCAAAACCAATCCGCGCAATGTGACCGTGGTGCAGTTGAACGGCAGCATGGATCGTACTTCTTACTCCACCCGCGCAGAATTCATCGTGGAGCGCATCGCGCAGGCATTCGATGGTAAAACCCTGGGTTTATTGACTCCCATGTTGGTGGATGACCGCTCTATCAAAGAAAGTTTTTTGCGGGACTCGAAGATCGCTGCCACGTTGCAGCTTGCCAACGATGCTCAATTAGCGTTATTTGGTGTGGGTAATGTATCCGAACAATCTTCACTATATAAAACTGGTTATTTGGATGATGTAACGCTCGAAAGGTTGAAATCTTCCGGTGCCGTAGGTGAAATTTGCGGCAGGTTCTATGACCGCTGGGGGAATATTTGCCTGCCCGAAGTAGACGAACGCACCATTGCCATTGAATTAAATAATTTAAAAACCAAGCGCATCTCGGCTGCAATAGCCGGAGGGCTGAACAAAGTCGAAGCGATCTTGGGAATGCTCCACGGCGGCTTTTGCAATGTCCTGATTACCAGCGAAGAGACTGCCAAAGCGCTCTTATTACATTCCGGCGAATTTTCCAAATCCAAAAGCAAATAGATTATTTAATGGGAGAAAACCCTTCTAATATGTACTTCCCCACGATATCTTTTCACAAATTCTTTTCTAAGATATCCGATTGCACTGTTCTATGACCAATCCCACAGCCGTGTTACTTACCATCGATGGGATGAGGTCGGAGGCATTGCAGGCAGCCAAATGT
>JBDKUB010000227.1:0-7379 GCA_039679915.1 Anaerolineaceae bacterium | reverse complement strand
CAAGCGTATGCCAACTTCCGCTCACTTTATCCACCGCTGAGCGATATCGGCAATCGGAAAATACCCCCAATTAATTAACTGCCGTAACCCATTCATAAGCTGAAAAAGAAGAGGCTGTCCAACTTGCTGGGATAGCCTCTTCCCCTTACTGAAGCCGTAGTAGGAGTTGTCCCAAAAGTAGGTTGTCACCCCCAACGAATTGAGGGGAATTTCCATAATTACATGTAGGTGTCTCACTTCGCTCGACATGACATTTATGACTTTTTGGAAAGCCCTTGTCCGCAGGACAGGGGGGCAAGTAAAATGAAATTCGACCCCACCCTCACTCCCTCCCCGCAAGCGGAGATGGACGGGGAGGGGTCGTTATATGAAACTCGATATTTTCCCCCATTAGAAAAATCCCATCAACAGAATCTGCTTTGACTGACTGTGCATGATTTTGTAGAGTATAATTTATTAGAGTATTTAGATGAAGTTTTCTTCTTAGGCAATCAAGGAGAATATATGCGCCAATCCATGCTCACCAATGAGCAATCCCAACTATTGAACGATGAAAAAGAAGCCATATCCAATATCTTGATGCGGTTAGCAGAGTTCGACGCGCCTAAAGAGGCGCTGGAGACCTTACAAAAAGCTGTCTTGCAGTTGGATGAATTATTTCTCATCGTTTTCGTTGGTGAATTCAATGCCGGAAAAAGCGCACTCATCAACGCTATCCTAGGTGAAAGAGTGCTGGCTGAAGGGGTAATACCGACCACCACCCGGGTTACTTTAATCAAATGGGGCGAGAAGATGAGCGAACAAATTGTCGATGATGGCTATGCCATTGTCAATTATCCGCTATCCCTTCTCAAAGAATTGAACATTGTGGATTCGCCCGGAACGAACGCAATCATCCGCCAGCATGAACGCCTGACCGACGATTTTGTCCCGCGCAGTGATCTGGTGATTTTCACCACCTCTGCCGATAGGCCTATGACAGAAAGCGAACGGCAGTTCCTCAAACGCATTCTGGATTGGAGAAAAAAAGTCGTATTCGTTTTGAATAAAACCGATATTCTCGAAAGTGAATCTGCCTTACAAGAAACACTGGAATTTGTTCAAAAAAATATCACCGTTACCCTGGGTGAACCTCCCGTTTTGTTCCCTGTATCTGCCCGGCTTGCGCAGCATACCTTGTCGGAGCCAGATGAGGCAGAACGCCAAAAATTACGCACCGCCAGCCATTTAGATGAATTAGAAAAATATATTACGTCCTCATTAGACGATTCGACACGACTCCAGCTCAAGTTAAAGAGCCCTCTCGGCGTAGCGGATAAATTGATCGAACAGATGAAAGAATCGATTCAAGCCCAGGCAGATGAGTTGAAAGAAGATGTTATAACAGCGAATGCTTTGGAAACTACCATTTCAGCATATGAACACGATTTGAATATCGAGCTTGCTCCGCGTCTGGCTGAGGTAGACAATATCCTTCATAAATTCGAGATAAGAGGGCTGGATTTCTTCGATCGAACCCTGCGCCTGACCAATGTCCATAACCTGGTGCGAGGCGACAAAGTGAGATCAGCCTTCGAAAAAGAAGTCCTGGCAGATGTATCCCCGCGCATCGAGACGCAGGTACATCAGGTCATCGATTGGCTGGTAGAAAAGGATTTGCACGAGTGGCAGCAAGTGATGACCTATCTGCAGCGGCGGCAGACATTGAACATCCAACATATCGTGGGCGGAGGAGGCAATCCGCAGGAAATCCGCCGCAATGAATTGATCGACAAAATCGGCAAGCAGGTTGCCTCGATTGTGGAAACCTACGACCAGGTGAAAGAAGCCAAAAATGTGGCATCCAGCGTCGAATCCGCAGTGACGCAAACCGCCATATTCGAGGTAGGCGCCGTAGGCCTTGGAGCACTCGTATCGACCGCCCTGCTTTCCTCCGCATTGGATATCACCGGGACGGTCGCAGCCGGGACGCTTGCCATCGTAGGATTTTTTGTAATTCCCCATAAGCGAAAACAAGCCAAGGATAATTTCAGACAAAAGGTGATTGCTTTACGGACGAACATCCACGAGGCGTTAACGAGCGCTTTCAATAGCGAATCTGAAAAAGCCATTACCCGATTGCAGGAGAATATTGCACCCTATACCCGCTATGTTCACGCTGAGCAAGAAAGAATTCGGAATATCGAGGATCAATTGGATGAAATGCATCGAACGATTGCAGCACTGCGAGGCCGCATCGAGATGATCATCAAATAATCCCAACGAATAAAAAAACAAAAAATTCACAGGGTCGGGGGGAAAAAGAGATCTCCCTAAAGGTTGGTTTCCCCAGCTTTCTACATATCTGTTTTACGTACAACGGATTCCCGCTTTGGCAAAAACAGCGGTAAGCGTTTCTTCCGTCTGCTGAAAATACTTATCGGTCAATTTGTCCTGCAAACCATACTTTCGGTAAACCCAATCGGCGTGGTGATAATTCATCCTGTCCAATATCACATAATCCACACATCCGATCAGCATATCCGCCAGGTTTTCCGCACCAGGCAGGATGGGTGCAATCATCGCGTAAGTCTTGAGCCCTGCTTCGTGGTATATATACAACGCCTTGACCCGTTCGCCGATCGGTGGAGCATACGGCTCGAATATTTTTCGAATCTTATCGTCTGCCGTTGTGATACTAAAACCAACTTCAAAATGGCTGCCTTTTTTCAAAATGTCGATATCGCGCAATGCCAAAGGCGACCTCGTTTGGATGACTACCTGCCAGTTATTTTCTGCCAGAATTGCCAAACATTGGCGGGTTATTTTATATTTGCCTTCCAGCGGCTGATAAGGATCACAGACCCCACTCACCCATACTTTCCCTGGCTTTTTCTTTTTTATTTCGTTTTTCAATAAATCTGGGGCATTCACTTTTACATCCACAAACTGCCCCCACGGTTCTTGATGCCCGCTAAACCGTTTCATAAACCTAGCATAACAGTATGTGCAATTATGCTGGCAGCCGGTGTAAGGGTTGATAACATAATCATAAACTTGAGACTTGGATAGAATCGATTTAGCATGGACTTCTTTAATAACCATATTTCTCAACCCCCTTATTAAAACATCTTTCAACCAAGATACAAAGGTTCTTGGAATATAATTTTTTATTCAACAGCGTCTCGGCAGTGAACTGCGATTTTCTCAATATATTATCAATATAATCGAATACGGTTACTCGATCTTCGTACCACATTCGGGGCAGAACTTGGCGCCCTTAGCTTCTGCACCGCAGTTTGGACATACACCAGGTCGAGCAGTCGGTTCGATTTTTGTCCCGCAATTAGGGCAGAACTTGGCGCCATGCGTTTCCTGTCCGCAATTTGGGCATTTGTCGACCGTTGGTTGAATCATAGCTGCGCCGCATTCGGGGCAAAATTTCGTGCCTGCAGGAGCTACACTCCCATCATTGGGGCAGCGCGCCAACTGAGACGCAGCATTTTGGGCAGATTTTGCGGCTTGCTGAACATTCTTTACCACATCACCCAAACCAAACGCGCTTGCCAAGCCTTTTAATGCCGCGCCAGCTTGTTCCCCTTGCGCTTCCGCAATTTGAGATTGGCGCGGACTGTCTTCATTGCAGAAACCACTTTGTGTATCGAAATCGGATAAACATACAATCCGCAGGCAAGTGGGGCATTCCCGAAAATGTACTTGGACTTGCTGCCAGGCTTTATTCAACTGCTCGGGAGTCATTTTATAAGTGTAACGGGGATCTTCCCCCACTACATTGTCGGCGACTGTATTTCCAAAGAGGGGGACTTTGCGCAGCAATCCACCGGCGACTTGTTTACCAAGATCTTGAGCAACAGTACCAGCCACATCGGGTTGGCTACGGAATTCCCTGCTGCAGCTATCACAATAGAACACGGCATAAGGACCAATTCCGTCATTGCGAATATCATATCTGGGCATTCTGGAAAAATCAGCCATAGTAATCTCCTCGCTTTTTTGAGAAAAAACATTAATATTTTTCTATTGATGCTGCAGTAATAATAATTTCGGGCTGTTTTGAATGAATAATATAGATAATTATACCGACCATCTTGAATTAAGCAAAATAAAATCTTGGAGGGTGTCGAAAAAGATTTAGCTACAGTGTGCATCGGACATGAATAATTAGCTTCACCCTTACCCAATCCCCAAAAAATCAAGGACAGATTTTTGGGGTATGAGTTAAAAAATTGCTTTTTTCAAACCTTTTATCTTGAGATATTGAAAAATAATTTCCGAAATTCTCATGTAATCGGGCAATTAAAAATATTTTTCTATGATTATGCTATACTCTATTAATTCGGAAAAATTCATAATAAGGAGAATGAGATGTCAAACACAAATATTATTGGTGAAATCAAAAAAGCATTATCGGTTTATGATGGAAAGTGGAGCGAAAAGAAAGGGCTGTGGGATTTTTCGACCACGATTGCCGAAAGAAAAGCGTTTATGACAAAGAAGAAATTGACCTATGCCCTAAAAATGAGAATCGACGATGGCGCTAAAGTCGTAAAATTTTCCGAAATGCTCATGGAAGCTGGATCAGGCTTCTCTTCGGGCGGTATAGATGACGGAATGTCCACCGGATTTGGTTTCAAAACCGAAAGTTACAATACCTTCAGCGGCTCTCGCAAAGGTACTATCGAGGAACAATCCAGTCTATTTGGGAAAGACTATACTTACCGCTTTGACTTCAAAGAGATAAGATCAAAAATCAAAGAGATTGTAGAGAAAGCCGGCTATCAATTCGAGTATCAAATAATGCCTGTTAAATAGCTAATTTTTTAAGCAGGTTGATATTTCAAGAAGACCCCTTGTCTCGCTCGGGGTGACTATCTTCCTTTGGGGCAGATGTCAAAATCTGCATTTACCCCCCAGGAATAACTTTTGATTTTCAAAGCAGTTCTTATATCCTCACCTCATTTTTTATAGAAGGTGTTTTTCAGCAGCCTCTAAATTTTCAACTGCAATATTCCAGTATAATCGGGTTATGAAAATTGCGGTAATCGGCGGCGGCGCTTCGGGTATGGCGGCTGCTCTGCAAGCTGCCTGGAACGGCGGCAATGTGACCCTTTTCGAACGCAATACCGAGGTGGGACGTAAGCTCTTGGTCACCGGCAGCGGCCGATGTAATATTACCAACGCTGCTGTTACAGCATCCAAATACACTTGTGCAGATCCAGCCTGGATGGAAATCTTATTAGAATGCTTTGGAGTGAAAGATCTAATCTCCATGCTCGAGGATATTTGCATCCCTGTCCATAAGACATCCGATGGATGGTATTATCCCCTGTCCGATTCGGCGCGATCCGTGGTAGAGGCTTTTTCCAGTGCGTTGCACTTGGCGGGTGTCAGCTTATGTACATCATCCCAGGTCACTTCAATCCATTCCACCCAAGACGGATTTACAGTCCACTTCATTCAAGATGGCAAGGAACGGGGAAAAAATTTCAAACGGGTGATTGTATCTGCCGGCGGTAAAGCGTATCCTTCGCTCGGCAGTCGGGGCGAATTGTTCTCGGTAATCAAAAAACTAGGGCATACGGTTCTACCCAAACGGCCTGCTCTGGCACCCCTATTGGTCGATCTGGGGAATTTCAAATCACTGCAAGGAATACGTTTGAATGTAAGCACCATTTTATGGGATGGCTCCCAAAAATTAGCAAAGGCTGCCGGCAACCTGATATTTACCCAATGGGGATTGAACGGTCCGGCTGTGATGGATATCAGCCACCACGTATCCGCCCGTGCAGGAGCATCATTGGAATTGTCCCTTAATTTTTTGGAATTTTTCGAGGAAGAATTCCACCAACTGTTAGAACAAAAACGAAACACTCCCTTGCCATTTCGCATATTTCTTAGTGCATTTTTCCCGCCAAAAGTTACAGCTCTCCTGCTTAAGAATGCCCGCTTACCTGAAGAGATTCCTCTACAAAATATGGATGACCGCACCCTGGAACGACTAATTGATCACTTGAAAGATACTCGTTTTCCGGTAAAAGGTGTGCGAGGATTCGAGTATTGTCAGCTTTCTGCCGGGGGTGTTCCGGTGGTGGAGGTCGATCCGCAAACGCTGGAATCTCGGCGAGTAAAAGGATTGTTTCTCACCGGTGAAACCCTGGATGTCGTCGGACCCTGCGGCGGATTCAATCTGCAATATGCCTTCAGCAGCGGCGCCCTAGCCGGCATGGCTGCGGCTGGTTGCCCTATGAATCGGCAGACCTGACGCATTTTGGGTTGTTATCAGGAAAAAATAAAACATAAGGAGGCTCTTTGACCACCCAAACTTTCCATCGGGATTCCTTTACATGGTTAGCGTATATCTTGCTCGCTTTCTATGGGTATTTTCTCAATATTCTTGGCCCGATCACTCCCTTTCTAAAAGATGAGCTGAATCTATCGTATACGGTCAGCAGCCTGCATTTCACCGCGTTTGCTTTAGGTATCTTGCTGGTCGGTTTGGCTGGTCATGCCCTGGTTCGACGCCTTGGGCGTTGGCGATGCTTATGGATAGGCACATTTGGAATGAGCTGCTGTGTCCTGATTCTGCTGGCAGGTCGGTTACCAATCATGACCATTAGCGCCTCATTCCTGATGGGGTTGGTCGGTTCGCTCATATTAGTAATCGTCCCTTCCAGCCTCTCCGATTTGCATGGGGAATATCGGGCGGTGGCTTTATCGGAAGCCAATGTAGTGGCTTCGCTGGTCTCTATGATAGCCCCTTTGATGGTAGGCTGGTGCACCGGTTTGCCCGGTGGTTGGCGGCTGGCTTTGGGTATCGCTGCCCTATCCCCGATTGTGCTGCGTCTAGTATTCAAAAAGTCCGATGCCTCCGTATCGAATTCCGCTCAGGAATCCTCCGCTTCAACGGGGGAGCCTCTTCCTGTCTTATATTGGGTTTATTGGAGCGCTCTTGTGCTTTCTGTATCGGTGGAGTTCTGCATGATCTTCTGGAGCGCCGACTATCTCGAGACCCATTTAGGTATGCAGAAAGCGAACGCTGCCCAAGCCGTGAGCCTTTTCCTGGGTGGTATGATCGTCGGGAGATTAGCGGGAAGCCGTTTAGTGCAACGCTTTTCCACTCATTGGGTAACGATCTGCTCCGTTTTGATGGCTGCTGTTGGGTTCATATTGTTTTGGATGACAAAGTCAGCCAGTTTCGGAATGGCAGGGTTATTTATCACCGGTCTAGGCGTCGCTAGTCTTTATCCGCTAATCCTCTCTTTAGCCATCGGTTCAGCGCCCAACAATACCGTTCAAGCCAGCGTGCGCGCCACCCTAGCATCCGGCTTTGCAATATTGATTTTACCTCTCTCACTGGGCTGGTTGGCAGATTGGCTAGG
>JBDKUB010000569.1:0-4463 GCA_039679915.1 Anaerolineaceae bacterium | reverse complement strand
GAGCCAGGTCCTGAGCGAAGCGAAGGAGTAGCGAAACATCTAAATGTACTTATGAAAAGACCTCGCCGCCCGAGCCTCAATCACTTAACAACATCAACTTACTTCGCGCGTTTTTAACCACATCCTCCCTGTCAAAATAAACAGGGTGATAGTCTTTATTGAACCACGAGTCAATCTGGTCGTCGTAGTGAACGCTCGCAGGATTACCCGATTGACCGGGTGCATGCACACTATAACAATGGTTTAAATCAGAAAGATCGGCGATGAAGCGGAAAGGAGCGCTGATTATTTCATCCCCTTCCAGGTTGATATAACTGGCGCCGGTTGCCCATACGGTATTAAAGTCGCCACCGACAGGATAGGGACCGCGGTTGAGCAGGCGGTCAATCGGTGGTACTCGACCCAGGCTATGGGTAAGCCGCATCCGATGGAATTTACCCCAAGCCCAATCCTGAGGATTGGGACCCATTTTTTCCTTTAGCAGGTCGATTGTTTGGCGGAGTGCCATCCGCATTAGATCATCACGGGTTTCACCGTGCCCCTGATCGAACCAAGCCGAATTGGGCTCGTTTAGTGTTTTTTGCAGCCATTCCAGGGCTCTATCGCCAAATAGACTGTTTTCCGCTAAGACGGGTGTGGGACCTCTGCCCATATATCGCTCGGTCAAATCGCCAAGTTTACTCGATAAGGTCGCCCGCAGCATATAGGGGACGAATGTTTCGTATAGGGCAGCTTGTTGGCTGTCTGCTGATAGATAGCCATCCCAATCACGGAACAGCTCAAGTACACTGGAAAGCTCAGCGTCGTTGGTGTTTAATTTATTGAGATGCTTGCCAATTTCTCGTGCAGAGGGGCAGATTTGATCGAACTGCATGTTTCGAATATAGGCGATATCGATCTTACTGCCCTGTTCGATCATCTCGGTAATGCGCTGGGCACGATCACCCATCACATGATCACGGGAGATGAAGTAGGGATACCCATCATCGGTTACGCGGTTATTGGCAGAAACGACATACCCATTCGGCGGATTATAAAGATGAGGCAGCTCCTCATAAGGGATATAACCGGTCCATTCATATTCGCCGCTCCAACCGGGAACCGGCAGCCGTCCGTCACCTTGAGCGCGGATAGGCACTTTTCCGGGAAAGCTGTAGCCGATATTTCCCTCGATATCGGCATAGACAATATTTTGGATAGGCACAGCCCAATAGCGCAGCGCATCACGGAATTCGATGCAGTTATGAGCGCGGTCCATTGCGGTAATGCCATCCAACATGCGGTCGGGTTCCAGAGCAGTCCAACGCATGGCAAGCGGTTGGTCGCCAACCAAATCGGGCGCCAGGTTATTAATGATTGGACCATGGTGGGTGATAATGACCTCTTCGACCACGCTAGGCTTCCCTTTCACTTGAATCGTTTCATTCAATACATGGGCATCCAACCACTCGCCTTTGAACTCGTATTGAACACCACCTGTTTCGGTGCGGCGAAGGTGCTCCATATAGAGATCCTGCACATCGGGGAAACCGTTGGTGAAACCCCAGGCGATATGTCCGTTATGCCCGACGATGACCCCGGGAATGCCGGGAAAAGAAACCCCGGTCACTTGGAAATCGGGATTGCAGAGATGATTTTCATACCAAATGCTGGGAATGGACATCATCAGATGCATATCGTTTGCCAGCAAGGGTTTGCCGGATGCGGTGCGTGAACCGGCGACCACCCAGTTGTTGCTTCCTATGCCATATCCGGCGGTAGGACCGGTAAAGCGGCGGGAGAAATCCTGGCGGCGCAACACATGATCTGAGATGGCAGAATAATCGACACCGGGTGGGACAATATACGGGTAGCGCTCGAAATAGGGCGGTTCGAGTTGAGCGGCTTTTTCCGCTCCCAACAGTTCTACTAGGCGGGCACGCAGCAGTTCGGTCTCCCAATTGGTAGAAAGTGTCCATGCCATCATCTTCGTCCATGCTATGCAATCCAGAGGCTGCCAGGGTTCAGGCTGATAATGCAGCAAAGAAAACTCGAGTGGCAGCCGTCCTTTCGAGATATACGCGTTGACACCGGAAACATAAGCTTCTAGATACTCATGAGTTTCGGGTAGTAGTTGACTTAAACCTTCATTCGCTGCCCGGCGCATCCCGAGGGTGCGCATCCAGCGGTCGAGCGGAACAGAGACTTCGCCTAATATTTCGGAGAGTCTGCCGGCCACCAGACGGCGGTTGAAATCCATCTGGAATAAGCGCTCGCTGGCATGGATAAACCCCTGAGCGAAAATAGAATCGGAGATATCCTGGGCATAGATGTGCGGTACACCCCAGGCATCGAAAAACGTTTCGACCGTGTGGTGCAAACCGGGGAGTTTGATTTGCCCGCTAGTTTTGGGTAGGCGGGTGAGGGCGAGGAGTTTTAAAAAGGGAACGAGAAGTTGGGAAATAGTATTATTCATAAGTTTAGTTAATTGTTTTTTTGAATAGTAGATAGAAAGAGATTGGTTATCAATTAATATTACCCCTTGAATTGCGGATTGGCAATTGTTTGGGTGGAGGAATGAGTATGGGTAAGTAAAGGAATAGAATTTTGGAGTGATATAATAATTGCTTATCAAGCAAGGGAAATAAAATTTTATGACATTGATCATCGTTATCGTCATCGCGCTTTCTTTATGTTTCGATTTCCTCAACGGCATCCACGATTCAAGCAATATTGTAGCTACTATGATTTCATCAAGGGCGATGAGTCCGCGCATGGCATTGGGTTTGACAGCCACCGCGGAGTTTATCGGACCGTTTATTTTTGGCGTGGCGGTAGCTAACACGATTGGTCATGAAATCGTAAATGCGGAAAGTATCAACATTGCTGTAATTTTCGCTGCCCTGACGAGTGCGATTTTCTGGAATCTTTTTACGTGGTATGTAGGGATTCCCAGCAGTTCGTCCCATGCGTTGATTGGAGGTATTATCGGGGCAGTCGTTGTCGGTGCTGGATACCAAGAGATAAAAATTGCTGGGTTAGAAAAAGTGTTGATTGCACTTTTTACATCACCAGTCATCGGGTTAGTGTGTGGCTACTTAATGATGAAAATCATTTTGGCTTTTTCAACTTTTGCGTCTCCGCGTATCAATTTTTTCTTTAAACGAGCCCAAATCGTTACCGCATTGGTTTTGGCGTTCAGTCACGGTACAAACGACGCTCAAAAAACAATGGGTATTATTACATTGAGTCTGATGCTGACCGGATTTATAGATAGTTTTCAGGTACCTGGCTGGGTGATTGCCATCAGTGCCGGGGCGATAGCTACGGGAACTGCCCTGGGAGGCTGGCGTTTGATAAAAACGTTGGGTGGAAAATTTTATAAAATCCGTCCTATCCATGCTTTTGCCACGCAGTTGACATCTGCGTGCGTCATCATCGGGAATTCCCTGGTGGGTGGTCCTGTCAGCACTACTCAGGTGGTGAGTTCAGCCATCATGGGTGTTGGCGCGGCTGAGCGGGTAAATAAAGTTCGTTGGGGAGTAGCCGGGGAAATCGGTATGGCATGGATTTTTACTATTCCCTGCACTGCCCTTGTTTCAGCAGGTTTTTACTGGCTGATTACCCATTGTTTCCCTCAACTTATGTTGATACATTGAAATAAAATAAATTCACTGGTCAAGAGAATATTGAATTAGTTAAAAAACACTAACTTTGCGCTTGATCTATAATTGGATCTCAAGCCATTCGAGCAGGCGAATTTTGTGATCATATTGGAAAAATTGTCTGGTTTATCCATACACTAGACCCTAAAGGTTTTCTCCCCCTTACAAGATGCTTTTTTACGCGGTATCTTTGCTAATATTAAAGATGATTCGCAAGGGAAACCTTTAGGGTCTATTCTACAAGTCATTTCTGATATTGTTCAACATTCTCGCTATAATTTAATTGTTGGTTAGTCTCTTATTTAAACTAACTTTGCGCTTTATATAAAATTGGATCTCAAGCCATTCGAGCAGGCGAATTCCGTGATTATATTGGAGAACTTGTCTGGCATGTCCATACACTATACCAAAGGTTTTCTCGCCCCTTTCAGATGCTTTTTTACGCGGTATCTTTGCCCAAAATAAAGATGATTCGCATTGGAAACCTTTAGGGTCTATTCCCCAAGTCATTTCTGATATTGTTTTTCAACACTCTCGCTATAATTTATTTTTTAGTAAGTCTCTTATTTACACTAACTTTGCGCTTTATTAATAATTGGATCTCAAACCATTCGAGCAGGCGAATTCCGTGATTATATTGGAAAACTTGTCTGGCATGTCCATACACTAGACCAAAGGTTTTCATGCCCATTTCAGATGCTTTTTTACGCGGTATCTTTGCTAAATTTAAAGATGATTCGCATTGGAAACCTTTAGGGTCTATTCCACAAGTCATTTCTGATATTGTTCAACTCTCTCGCTATAATTTATTTTTTAGTA
>JBDKUB010000429.1:0-2651 GCA_039679915.1 Anaerolineaceae bacterium | reverse complement strand
ATGACTAATCCGGCTGCCAGGATCATTATGATTGTTCTTATGATATTTCTACCGATAATTTGACTCATATTCGATTCTCCCTGAGATTAATCTATCTTGATGGATGATAGGGGTGATGAGGATGGGTTTTTTATTGGTACATGTCGGTTTGAGAATGGCTTGAATACATTTTTCTTGAAAACAGTTACAACCCATTTCCAATTCAAAGCCAAATGTAAACCCAGCACGATGAGCAACCCATCTGCCAGTTGCGAATGCAAGCTGCGAAATAAGAAGTTATGGCTGGCGGATAATCCAAAAAGGGGGAGAATTTCTCTAGAAATCATTAAGCCGGTGAAACCTTCGGCTGTCATTAAGATAAACAGCAAGACATTCAAGACGTAGTTGATGCGGGTTCGCCCGGGTAACTTGCCAAAGAAACTGCGAGTTGTGGTAACAATCCAACCCCAGTTCAGCAATAGATGCACCAGCAAGGGAATAATAAGCGCCAGCCCCAACCATTCATGAACAGGGATGCCTGTAAGCGAGGGTGAAAGTAGCACCAGGGTAGAAATACCGCTGAGGATATCGAGGGAGAGTTTTATCTTATTGGTTGTATTTACTGATATTTGTTTCATAAATCCTCCGAGTGTTGACATATAAAAACGATAATCATAAGATAATTTATAAGTGTGAAAAATATATGAAGAACTCATGTGATTTTGATAAATTTTAAGGTAGAACGTTATTGACAAGGTTTAGGAATTAAGCTAATATATAAACCAGGAAACCGTTTGCGCAACCGTTTTTCCGAAGTAATTCCGGATAATTTTTGTTCCAAAATAATATTCGTTATCTGCAAGTCTAAAAAGGACCTGCTTTATGAAGAGGGTTACGATTAACGATGTTGCTAAACTAGCCGGAGTATCAAAATCGACGGTTTCACACGTATTAAATCAAACCCGCTTTGTAGAAGATGAGACTCGCCAAAAAGTACTGGGTGCAGTCACCGATTTAGGCTACCGTCCAAGCAATATTGCGCGCAGTTTGGTTTCAAAGCGTACCAAAACGGCCGGTTTGCTTGTTTCTGATGTGGGTAACCCTTTTTATCACGAAGTAATTCATGGCGTAGAAGAAGTAGCTCTCGCCAATGGCTATTCGATTTTTTTGTGCAATACACGCTATGACTTGAATTTGGGGATTGAGTTTATCCGCTCGTTGATCGAAAAATCAGTCGATGGCATACTTTTTATGTCTAGCAGCATGTCGATTGAAATGGTCGAAGAAGCGGTCAATAATCAGATTCAAGCGGTCGTTTTAGATTGGGGAATTCCTCAAGTCGATGGGTTGGCAACAACAATAAGGATCAATTTCGAAGAAGGTATACACCAAGCTATCAAATATTTGGTAGAATTAGGGCATACGCGGATTGCCCATGTAAGCGGTCCCTTGAATTTGTGGACTGCACAAGCGAGAAGAGATATTTTCCTTGATGCGCTTATGGATAACGAGCTGGATCCAAATAAGGCAATGATCTATGAAGGGAATTTGCGTATAGATGGAGGGCGGCGTGCTTTCGATCAACTCATCCACACTTCCCCGCGCCCTACAGCCGTCTTCACTGCCAACGACCTGACCGCGCTTGGTATGGTTTGGGCTGCCAGGAACTACGGTGTAAATCTTCCCGAACAACTTTCTATTATCGGTTTAGACAATATCGAATTAGCATCTGAAATCAATCCCACGCTGACTACCGTGGCTTTACCAAGGAATGAAATCGGTAAATTAGCGATGCAACTGTTACTCGATGATATCGAGAATCCTGATAAACAGGCTGACCGCTGTCACGAAGTTTCCACACAGCTTTGCATTAGGGAATCGACGACTTACCCGATGGCCGAATAATTCATTGTTCATTCCTATAGAAGGAGGTGTCTCAGAATCGATACGAAGACAAATATTTCTTCACAATAGATTTTTCAATCAACCTTTATTCTTGTTTGGAGGAGATGTGATGAAAAAGTTTCAAATTTTATTTGCAGTAGTTTTGATCTCCAGTCTTCTATTAGCCGCTTGTGCAACTCCAACTCCGGAAAAGGTTATCGAAACCGTGATCGTTGAAAAAGCCGGCGAAAAGGTAGTAGAGACTGTAGAAGTCCTAATTACCCCTACCCCAGCGCCTAAGGAAAAAAAGCTGGAGATATTCCACTGGTGGACGGCGCCTGGTGAACGTGAAGCTGCGGATGAAATGTTCGCCGCTTTAAAAGCTGCCTATCCGGATATCTCAATCGTCGAGAATCCGGTTCCAGGTGGCGGCGGTACTGAACATCGCGTGGTTCTCAAAGCCCGCATTACAGCCGGCATCCCACCAGACACAGTCCAGACCCTGGGCGGCGCAGAATTGAAGGATTACGTCGATAGCAATGTCCTTCAACCCTTGGATGATTTCTATGCCGAGACGGGATATGGCGATGTGATTCCTAAGCCACTGCTCAATGCCGTGACCATTAACGGGCATCCCTATTCTGTTCCGCTGAACATGCACCTGGAGAATATTCTGTATTACAACCTGAAACTGTTCGAAGAACTGGGTCTCAGCGCCCCCACCGGTTATGATGACTTAATTGCTGCCTGCAAAGCCATCAAAGCCGCCCACCCAGAGATGTCCTGCT
>JBDKUB010000270.1:0-5166 GCA_039679915.1 Anaerolineaceae bacterium | reverse complement strand
CATCTTTCGAAGAGCACGAGATTGCTTCGTATATTCCTCAACAAAGGTAGCATCTACGATTACAAAAAGATTGCCTGGGGGCTGTCCTAAAAGAAGGCTGTCACCTCGAGCGAAGCGAGAGGTCTTTTCATGTATATACTAAGATGTCTCGCTTCGCTCGACATGACATATATGACTTTTTGGACGGCCTCTCGCAATGGCGGGGTTCTCTTTTTTATGAGGAATAATTGTACGACATGTCAAAAATGAAAAGTTATATTGAGTTTTTAGGACTTAAGTTTTTATCTTGTCGAACGATAATAAATTATTGTTCATAACGACGCCCGGTTAGATTATTTCTGGAAATTAGCGGGACTTTTTAGCGATTATCTTCGAGTTTGGTTGTACGGTCATTTTATCATTGTCTTTGGTATTTAATCATATGATGCAGTTTGAAGATTAAAGATTGCTGAACATCTGCTGGTTGAGTAAATGAGCATCGAAACCTCATTTTATTAATAATTATCAATTCGAAAGGATCGTAACCATGGAGTTAAAAAGATTGAACGCAATAGTCGATGATCTGAAGGAAGTTTTAGGGTCTGCATTGATTGCTACCGATTCGTGGATAACCAGTGATGGGCAGTCGCTTGCCAGTTACAATTCACAGCCTAAGGCGACCGCGCTTTTTAACGAGATTACCGTTAATCTAAGAAAAAGCTTGAAGAATGCGGATTTTCCGGGGCTTGGCAAATTCTATTTGATAAACCTCGATAATAACTTTATAGTTATGGTGGTTATTCAGGGTGAATTGCAAGAGGGATTACTTGTGGATATGTCAAAAACGACACTGGGAATATTGATCAATATTGCACTCCCTAAGGTCCAAGAAGGTTTGGCAGAGGCAGCAAAATAATCCAGAGCACTATCCTAGGATGAGATAGCCTTTCTTGTCCCTTGCTCTTATAAAACTGACCGGTGATATCTGGGTCGAAAAGCGCGTGTGCTGAGGAAATTCTCGCCATGACGTGCAATTTCGTCGTTGCGAATCATGCATCGGCGAAGCCAGCTTGAGCTCTTCGAATGATAGCTCGTTCAGGCTGCGTCTTCGTAGTGACGAAATAAGGGGATACGCTCTTTGCTATGAAAGATCACTTGATAATTGCCTATAACAAGGAGCTGTCCGAACAGCCATAAATGTCATGTCGAGCGAAGCGAGACATCTGAAATACTGAATAGAGGATTGTAGTTCGCTAATATTAAAGGATGCAAGCCAATATAAATTCTTTAGGCATCCTGCTAAATGACGTCATCGCATGCTTGTTGGATGCTCCAATATGCTATAATCACTGTATGACTCAGGGTGATGGTTTGAAATTCTATCCTAAGTGTGGGGAAGCGCGCTCGACTATTTCCAAGAATGAATTGTGGGCAGCTTCACTTTTGCAGCATTCAAAGCCGCCGAACTCGATTACTCGTACACCCCAAGATTTGGGTGTAATTCGACGCAGGTCAAACTGTTATAGGGTGTACAGCAGATGGGGAAAATTAAAGGATAACTGACTTCCCTGAAGGAATAACCCTGGTATCATTTTAATACTGTTGAAATTAATACACAGTTTGAATAATACCGCAGATATTGATGCTGGTTGTCTAGCTCGGTTATCGGCTTTTTGAAATCTCAGGAAGGAGTAATTAACCCAATATGCCCAAAAATATCAAATCCATATCGAATCCCAAATTACACTTAGAAATTCTTACACCTGAGGATGTCAAGCGTATTCATGATGCCACATTACACATCATTGAGAATGTAGGCATACGTTTTAAATCCAAACGCGCTTTGGAAATTTGGCAAGCTCACGGAGCCAATGTCGATCATAATACGATGATCGTCAAAGCAAAACCAGAACTTATCGAAGAAGCGCTTAAAAAAGCACCTCCAATCTATCCATTAGCCGCTCTTGATCCGTCCCAGGATTTGTTGTTGGATGGCAACCACGTTTTTGTTGGGACCGATGGTTGCGGAGTGGAAGTCATCGATATCCAAACCGGGCAACGACGCACTTCTTGCCTGCAAGATGTGTGCGATATTGCTCGAGTAGCTGATGCGACCGAAGAAGTCGCTTTCCATTGGGTGCCTGTTTCAGCCCAGGATAGACCCGCGGCGACGCGTGGGCTGCATGAAATCAAAGCCATCTGGGAAAATTCGACCAAACATGTTCAAACAGAAAGCATTTACAGCGAGAAAGAAGGTTGGGCAGCGGTCGAAATGGCAGCGGCTATTGCGGGAGGCAGGGATAAGCTGCGCCAACGGCCGTTACTTTCTATTATGCAGTGCACGGCGCCACCGCTTGGCCATGATGGCGGCAGTGTAGACGCAGCCCTAATCGCTGCCGAAGCTGGCTTGCCCACCGGGTTTATGACTATGGCTTCCTGCCTGACAACCGGTCCAGCTACTATGGCGGGGACCTTGGCAGTGGGAAACGCTGAAGTGATTGCCGGTACAGCCCTATTGCAACTGGCATTCCCCGGAGCGCCGGTTTTTTACGCCGCGGCACAAACTGCATCTGATTTGCGCAATGGGGCGTATACCGGGGGTGGGCCGGAAGATTTCCTCTTTGGGGCAGCCCAGAATGTTCTCTCGGATTTCTATAACATTCCCCTTTCGATGGGTTCATTTGCCACCGGTGCTAAAGAACCCAACTGGCAGGCCGGTTTGGAAAATGCGCTATCGACTTTCATGGCTTCAGTTGTGATGTCCGATATGCTGCTGGGTGTGGGCTTTTTGCACGGCAGCCGAATCTGGTCTTATACTGAAATGATGCTGGATTGTGAGGTATTTTCGATAGTTCATAAGATGATGCAGGGGATTGAAGTCAACGATGAAACATTGGCTTTGGATACCATTGAAGCGGTTGGTCCAGGAGGAATTTTCCTGGCGCAAAAACATACTCATGAGCATATGCGGGATGTATTTCTAACGCAATTCTTAGATCGTCGCCCCTATAATGAATGGGAAGAGAAGAAAGATGACGCTCGCGATTGGGCGCTCGCCAAAGCCAGCGATATCCTCGCCACTCACCAACCCGATCCATTGGATCCCAAGCTAAGCGCTGAATTAGCGAAAATCATCGCTTCGGTGGAGAAGAAGTAAGAGAATTCAATTTTCGTAAAGCAGTATAGTAAAAAATCGTTGCAGCGTGAATAATATCGCGCTGCAACTGATTTTTTATCTCTATCGTATATAATATTGAATATTTATAACCATCCCTAAGATTGTTATCGGGTATTAATGGGCAGGAATATGGATGCTATCGAAGCACTTGATCTATATAAATCTTTTGGCGAGGTAAAAGCTGTTCAAGGGGTGAGTTTTACTGTTGAACAGGGAACGATTTTCAGCCTCTTGGGTCCAAATGGAGCAGGCAAGACTACCATCATTGCCATGCTTTCAACGCTATTGCGTCCGGATAAAGGCGACGCGAAGGTCATGGGATATTCGATACGGGAGGATCCCATGGGGGTTAAATCGGTTTTGGGCGTGGTTCCCCAAGAAATTTCGCTGTATGAAGATTTATCCGCCCGCGATAATCTGAATTTTTGGGGCAAGATGTATGGCTTACGCGGTTCGAAATTGCAAACCCGCGTAGACGAAGTATTGGAATTGATCGGGTTGACCGAGCGCGCCAAAGGCCCAGTGAGCAAATTTTCGGGGGGGATGAAGCGCCGGGTAAATATTGGTGTCGCACTATTGCATAAACCACAAATTATCTATATGGATGAACCTACCGTAGGTATTGATCCACAATCCAGGCGCAATATTTTAGACAGTGTGGTGGCATTGAAAGACCAAGGGATGACTGTCCTATATACCACTCATTACATGGAAGAAGCGCAAGAATTATCGAATGAGATTGCCATTATGGATTTTGGAAAGATCGTTGCCATCGGTACCCATGCTGAATTGGTTAAGATTGTGGGTCAAATGGATCGAATTCGGTTAACTATCAATACAGAAAGTGATCGTATATTAGAAGCCTGGAAATCAGTGAAGGGTGTAGCTCACATTTCCAGTGAGGATGGAATCTTCACCATTCTGGCGGAAGATAGCAACCTTGTGCTGCCTCGTCTTTTCGATTCGGCTGCTACATTGAATGTGCGCATTACTTCTGTAGATATTCAAGAGCCCAACCTGGAATCTGTTTTTCTGCACCTCACTGGTCGGGCACTGCGCGATTAGGATTAGCATGAAAGTTTTCGATATTGCCCTGAAGGATGTCGTGCATGGTTTTCGAACCTCGGTTTTTCTTGTCTTTATGTTCGTGATTCCCTTATTAGCCACTGGCATGTTCTATTTCATGTTTGGGCGCATTTCACAAGAAAGCGAATTTTCGATACCGCGGACCAAGGTTATCATTGCGAATCTGGATGAAGGCGGGCCTAAATTTCAAGTCAGCACAGAGGCTATCCCTGGCAGTGCCCATGCCGATACGATGGGTGAATTGATCGTCAATATATTATCGAGTGATGATTTGGTCGAACTGGTCGAAGTCTTCACAGCACCTGATGATATTACGGCAAAAACTGCCGTAGATAATCAACAGGCACAGGTGGCTATCATCATCCCACCCGATTTTTCAAAACAATTTGCCGATACCTATGGTGAGGCAACGAGTGAGTTTTATCAGGATCCAACTTTGACCATTGGACCCATGATCGTCAAATCCATCATGAATCAATTCATGGATGGGATGTCGGGGGTGAAAATTGCGATCAAGGTAGCATTAGAACAGGAGCATATTGTCGATTATGCATTCATCGGCAATCTCGTACAGCAGTACCTTACGAGTTCGCTAGTTCAATCGAAGGATCCCGAGGAGGAGCTGCTTACTATAATTCCTCCAAAAACCGATTTGGCGGATACAGCCAAAGAAGAAAAAAATATGCTTCTTGCAATCATCGCGCCGATCATGGCTGGTTTTATGATATTTTTCGCTTTTTATGCCGGTACAGGTGTTTCGGAAAGTATATTGGAAGAGGAAGAAAACCATACATTGCCACGCTTGTTTACCACACCGACTCCGCAATCAACCATTTTAAGTGGAAAATATTTAGCAGCATTTTTAGTGGTACTGATGCAGGTCATTGTGTTAATGATATCTGCCCACTTGATTTTTGGTATTC
>JBDKUB010000075.1:0-5684 GCA_039679915.1 Anaerolineaceae bacterium | reverse complement strand
AACCTCGATTTTCATTGATCCTCCCCAAGAAGAGGTGGTCAATTTCAAACTTGCCAAACGATGGATTGAGATCGAAGCCAATGAAATCCGCTATAAAGAATATTATATGGATGATGCGGAATTTGCGGTCATAGGATTTGGCACCGCAGGGAGAATTTCCCTTTCTGCGATAAGGGCTGCCCGGGCTCAGGGCATAAAAGTGGGTTTATTCCGACCGATTTCATTGAGTCCATATCCCTATAAACAAGTCGAAGCCTTATCAGAGAAGGTCAAAAAAATCTTGGTGGTCGAGATGAACGCTGGCCAAATGTTGGAGGACGTACAAAAAGCGGCGAAAGGACGCATTCCACTTGCTTTCTACGGGCGTATGGGCGGAATTACGCCTTTCCCGGATGAGATCTTGAATGAAATTCATCGATTGGCAGAGGAAGATATTCCACTTGATGCCGACCCTCGCCATCGGTGGTTGGAACGATCCGATGAAATTTTATATGGTTCGAACTGAGGAGATACGATAAATGGCTATCGATGTCCCAACACAAGTAGTCTATCAGCGACCTAAATCCTTACTGGATGTGCATACGCATTACTGCCCTGGCTGTACTCATGGAATCGCTCATCGTTTGGTTGCTGAGGTACTTGACGAAATGAATATTAGGGAGCGAACTATCGGCGTCGCACCGGTAGGCTGCTCGGTTTTTGCATATAATTATTTTAATTGTGATTTTGTCGAGGCAGCTCATGGGCGGGCGCCGGCTATGGCGACCGGAATCAAACGGGTGCTACCCGACCGAATTGTATTCACTTATCAAGGGGATGGTGATCTGGCTTCGATTGGCATGGCAGAAATCATGCATGCGGCCGGCCGCGGAGAAAATATTACCGTCATCTTCATCAATAACGCAATCTATGGTATGACCGGCGGTCAAATGGCGCCGACAACCCTGCCGGGGCAAAAGACAACTTCCTCCCCTCATGGTCGGGATGTTGAACAAATGGGCTTCCCATTGAAAATGGCTGAACTTTTATCGAAGATGGATGGCAGCGGATATGTCGTACGCCGCAGTCTTCACGATTTGGCAAATATTCGCAAAGCTAAGAAAGCTATCCGTATGGCGTTTGAAACTCAACAACGCGGCTTGGGATTCTCCTTGGTCGAATTGCTCTCGACTTGCCCTACTAATTGGGGGCTCACACCTCTCGATGCTTTGAAATGGGTCGAGGAGCATATGATACCGTATTATCCCTTAGGCGATTACAAGGTAGCAGCAGCGTTGGAGGGTTTGAAATTTTAGCCATGAAACTATCTATAGAATCATTGAAAAGGAAAAAGCCATGCAGACTGATATTATAATTGCTGGATTTGGCGGGCAGGGTGTTTTATTTGCTGGTCAAATTTTAGCTTATGCGGGAATGGATGCAGGATATATCGTTACCTGGATTCCTTCATATGGCCCAGAAATGCGCGGCGGTACTGCCAATTGTACAGTGATTATTTCGGACGAAGAAATCGGATCACCGCTGGTTCGTAATCCTAAAGCGGCTATTGTGCTGAATTTGCCATCTTTGGAAAAGTATGAACCCATGATAGCCAGTGGCGGGGTATTGGTTGCCAATGCTTCTCTGGTAAATCGGGGTGCAAAAAGGAATGATATTGATAGTGTATTCGTCCCAACCAATGAAATTGCTGAAACCTTAGGTGACCGGCGCTTGATCAATATGGTGGCTGTAGGGGCTCTTTTGACTTTGTTACCCGTTTTGACTGTGGAGCAGATCGAGAAGGCGCTCGAAATTCATATGCCCGATAGGCACAAACGTCTTCTGCCGGCAAACTTCAAAGCCTTAGAAAAGGGCGCCGAATTTGCTAAGAAAGAAGCGGTTTTGAAAGCAACTGTATCGTAGTAAAATGGAGACTCGAAACTAGACTAAGGAGAATCCGATGCAGCTTTCGACCGTTAAAGTCATTACCAGGGTTAGTGTGTGTTTGATATTTGTGCTATTGTCGGGGTGTCAGGTTTTTGCACCTCCGGCTACACCTACATCTACCAATACACCTATCCCTCCAACGGAAACCGCTATTCCACCCAGCCCTACTTCAATTCCACCTTCAGCAACATTTACTTTTACACCTCCTCCAACTATTCCACCCCAACCTACAAATACAGTCGTTCCACCTTCGCCCTCTGCCACAGCCTCAGGTAGTGAAGCGATATATTTTTATGTACTTCAATTGGAAAATAAGAACCTGAAAGTTTGTGGTGGTGAGACGCCTGTGGCAATCAACACCGGCATTGCCCGTACCCATGATGTCGAACTTGATGTTAAAGTGGCTTTGCAGCGCTTGTTTTCATATAAGATGGAATATTTTGGAGAATTGTATAACCCGGTGTTTCGCTCGAATTTCAGTGTCAGTGGCGTATCCCAACAGCAGGGGGGAGGAGTCAATGTGGATATCGGCGGCGAATATGTGAAATCCGATAATAAATGTGATGGAGCTCGGGTGAGATTGCAGGTCGTTACTACATGTAAACAATTTCCCGAGTCTAAAACTTGTAAGCTTTTCTTGAATGGCGGGAGTTTTGCTGATTTGGTGGTGGGCAAGTAACGAATAACGATACACGTGATTTAAATCGATAAAAATAATCAGGCGGAAGCTTTATGAGGCTTCCGCCTGAAGTTTAACTCTCTCCTCCTCGAAGAGAGAAACAAAGGATATTTCTTATTTATTTATCTTCAGCAATCGCGACGCCTTTATGTTTCAGCGCTGCATGAGCCGCTGCCAGACGGGCAATGGGCACACGGAAAGGTGAGCAACTGACATAATTGTTCCCGGCTATGTGGCAGAATTCGATGGAATTTGGATCACCGCCATGTTCGCCGCAGATACCTACTTCCAGATTGGGGCGGGTTTTTCTGCCTTCTTTGATGCAGATATGCATCAATCTCCCTACACCTTCCCGATCGATAGTTTGGAATGGATTCTTGGGCAGGATCCCTTCGGCAATATATTTTATCAGGAAATTGCGCTCTGCATCATCGCGGCTGTAACCAAAGGTCATTTGAGTCAGGTCGTTGGTGCCAAACGAAAAGAATTCAGCAATCTGTGCAATTTCACCAGCGGTGACAGCCGCGCGGGGAATCTCGATCATTGTGCCAAATTTATAAGTAAAAGTTACTTTCTTTTCGCTCATCACCGCTTTGGCAATGCGTTCAAGGCGAGGTTGAATCCATTCGAGTTCTTTAACGGTGCCGGTCAGTGGGATCATTACTTCCGGTTTAACTACAACGCCTTTGAGGGTCATATCCGCGGCTGCTTCGAAAATGGCACGAACTTGCATTTCAACGATTTCGGGCATGTAGATGCTCAAGCGTACACCGCGTAAACCCATCATGGGATTGCTTTCGTGCATCGCCCTGACACTCGCAAGCAGTGATTCTTTCTCTGCTAATCCCTCGGTTTCACCTTTTACCCGCATGGTCACCACTTCTTCTAGCAGAGATTCTTCCGATGGCATGAACTCATGCAGAGGTGGATCGATCAAGCGGATGATGACCGGGTAGCCATCCATCGCTTCGAATAATCCTGCGAAATCAGCTCGTTGATAAGGAAGCAGTTCATTCAACGCCTCTGTTCGTATTTCGCTGGTTTCTGCCAAAATCATACGTTGGACGATGGGCAAGCGTTCAGGTTCAAAGAACATATGCTCTGTACGGCAAAGGCCAATACCGACGGCGCCGAATGAGCGGGCTCGACGGGCATCTTTTGGATAATCGGCATTGGTCCATACTTGCAACCCGGTCGAGGGCATGCCATTTTCACCTTTGCGGATGCCGGGTGTGGCGCAAATTTCATCAGCCCATTTCAATAAAGTGAGCAGGTCAGTCTGTTCCTCCAGGCTGGGTGCACTGGTAGGGATTTTACCCAGATACACTTCACCGCTGGTACCATCGACTGAAATCCACTCCCCTTCTTTGACACTTTTACCGTTTACCTCCATGATCCGCTTATCCAAATTGATGCGAATCGATGCAGCGCCGACGACGCAGGGGACACCAAATTGACGGGCAACGACTGCGGCATGGGAGGTGGCACCTCCCTCACTGGTCAGAATACCTTTTGCTGCTAACATACCATGCACATCATCCGGCTTGGTGAATGGACGCACCATGATCACGTCTTGGTGGTTTTCTTTTGCCATCTTTTCAGCCGTATCGGCGTCGACGTAGACCTGACCAACGGCCGCACCCGGGGAAGCATTGACGCCTTTGGCATAGAGACGGCCATCATTTTTGGCAGCAATTTTAGCTTTTTCATCGAATTGAGGATGAAGCAGGGTATCGACATTTTCGGGTGTAACCCGTAATATCGCTTCCTCTTTGGTAATCAAGCCTTCGTTGACCATGTCGACCGCGATCTTGACCGCGGCTTTCGCCGTGCGTTTTCCATTGCGGGTTTGAAGCATCCAGAGTTTACCATTTTCGATCGTAAACTCGACATCTTGCATTTCCTGGTAGTGGTGTTCGAGCTTAGAGCAAATGTCCAAAAATTCCTTATATGCCTCAGGCATTTCTTCGGCTAATTTTTCAATTTTTTGGGTATTTCGAATACCAGCGACAACATCTTCACCTTGAGCGTTCAGCAGATAATCACCGTACATTTTCTTATCGCCCGTGGCAGGGTCGCGGGTGAAGGCAACGCCGGTACCTGAATTCCAACCCATGTTGCCGAATACCATGGTCACGATATTCACGGCGGTCCCTAAATCATGAGAAATTCCGGCTGCGTTGCGATAATCGACCGCCCGTTTTCCATTCCAGGATTGGAACACAGCCTCGGTAGCGAGTTTCAATTGTTCATACGGATCTTGGGGAAAATCGAAACCTTTGTGCTTTTTTACGATGGCTTTGAATTTCTCGGTAATGGTTTTCCAATCGTTTGCATCCAAGTCGGTGTCTAACTTCACGCCTTTGCTTTGCTTGTAAGCCTCGAGCTCTTCTTCGAAAGCTTCATCGGGAATCCCAAGAACCACCGAACCGAACCCTTGGATAAGACGGCGATAGGCATCATAAACGAACCTTTCATCACCGGTAAGTTTGACCATGCCTTGGGCAGTTACGTCGTTCAAGCCGATATTGAGAACCGTGTCCATCATCCCGGGCATAGAAAATTTGGCGCCCGACCGGCAAGATACAAATAAGGGATTGTTAGGATCACCAAATTTTTTGCCGGTTTTTTCTTCCACTTTTTTAAGAGCAGCTAATTCTTGTTCCCACATACCCTCGGGAAATTTATTCCCGGATGCATAATAAGCATTGCATGCTTCAGTCGTAACCGTGAATCCAGGTGGAACGGGAACTCCGGCACGAGTCATATCGGCTAAGCCCGCACCTTTTCCGCCTAATAGAGCGCGTACACCTTCCCACGATCCACCGGCGTCTTTTTCTGCTTGGTCTACTTCATCGAACAAATAGACCCATTTTTTACTAGTCATAATATAACCTCCAATAATATAGAATAAAGATAGCTATTCGAGCTTGTTAAAAAAATTCCTCAAAACGCATGTAATCCCCCATGGTTTTTATTGAACTCATTTTTTACTCACTCGCTATTAACTATATAAAAAAACCATTAAGATTATAGTTTACCACAATGAATTAATCCTTGGTTAACGATTTGTTTAGAT
>JBDKUB010000185.1:0-5384 GCA_039679915.1 Anaerolineaceae bacterium | reverse complement strand
CTGACGACCGTCCAATTACGTGCCGATGCACCCAGGCGGATTAATTTATTATGGATAGCCTGGTCGGCTGATAGAGGTGGGGCGACAAAGCGGGCGATGACGTTCCCAAAATTACGCGTGCGGGGTTGACCGGGTGGGGCATTATCGAAAAATACCTCGACTTGCTTCTGGCGACGCTGGCAAAATTCTTGCAACATAATCACCAGGTCTATTTCATCATCCAATGATTCCAGCGAAAGATTTGGAATTTTGGGAATCAAGTTATGACCATCGATCAGATAAGGCATGGATTGATTTTATTGAATATGTTTAAGGAAGTCAATATCGAAAACATGCTCATTTACCGTTGTACGAGTATGCAGATTATGCTATGATTTTATGAGGAATAAAAATAAATGAAACCTCTTCAACGTCTGCTTATTTATCTATCAATCAATGTGGTTGTCTCAGCAATAACGACTTTATTGGTGCTGGTGATTTGGACCTATACTCACCCACAACAAAAAATCAAGGCATCCCTCGAAGACAATCCACAAAACACAATCCCTTCTGCAACATTTGCAGCAACTCTTCCGCCAATCGTTACAGCAGAAAAATCGCCCACACCAACACCGCTTGAGAATGTGGAAGAATATGAGGTACAGGTCGATGATACATTGGGAGAGATTGCGGCTAAATACGGCTTATCCGTTGAAGAAATCATGGAAGTGAATGGTTTATCCGATCCGGATGCGATTAGTGCAGGATTGGTTATCTATATTCCTGTCACGCCTGAAACGCCTCCCACCCATACACCTGCACCTACGGCAACGATTGCTATCGATTTGAATGCAACCCCCGATAAAAAGGCTGGGTCCGCTGCAATTGTAATCAATAGTGTTATTGGGGTTGGCGATATAACTCAGGAACGGGTGTTCATTTCTCGCACAGGACCTGGCGAGCTGAACATGGCTGGCTGGCAATTGCGCGACGAAAACGGCAATGTATTTTCATTTCCGCAATTACAACTTTTCGAAGGCGGCGCAATCAATGTCTGGACGACCAAAGGTTCAGCCAGCGTGGTCGATTTATATTGGGGCTTGCAAAATCCGGTTTGGCAACCTGGGGAAAAAGTTACTATAATCGATGCACAGGGTACGGTAAGGGCGACTTTCCAAATTCCGTAACCAATTTATTGACCGGAGCGTCTGCCTCTGTTAGACTCTAGTCATGACCCAAGCACTATACCGAAAATGGAGACCTCACCGTTGGGAAGAAGTGGTGGGGCAAGAACATATTATCCGCACACTGAAAAATGCTGTGACAAATGACCGCGTGGCTCATGCTTACTTATTTGCCGGTCCACGTGGCACAGGGAAAACTACCACTGCTAGAATATTAGCGAAGGCGGTCAATTGTCTCGATGATGATCTGGCAAAACGACCTTGCGATCAATGCGAGAATTGTCAGGCAATCAATCAAGGCCGATTTTTAGACCTGATTGAAATAGACGCGGCTTCCAATACCAGCGTCGAAGATGTGCGTGACTTGCGGGATAAGATAAATTTTTCTCCCAACCAAGGCAGATATAAAGTCTATATCATTGACGAAGTCCACATGCTTTCGACGGCTGCGTTCAATGCCATGTTGAAAACATTGGAAGAACCGCCCGGCCATGCCATCTTTGTTCTGGCAACCACCGAGATCCATAAAATTCCTGCCACAATTCTATCCCGCTGTCAGCGCCATGAATTCCGGCGCGTACCGGTTATTGAAATCGTGAGCCATTTGAAGAAAATATCCTCGAAAGAGGGATTACAGATAGATGATCAAGCCTTGTCCCTGATTGCGCATCAAGCAACGGGTAGCCTGCGGGATGCCATATCATTATTAGATCAACTGGCTTCTACCGGACCAGAAATTTCAATCGAGACGGCTGAACAGATATTGGGAACCGCTACGAACCAGGCGGTATTGGAATTGATCAAATACCTATTAGCAGAAGATACCTCAGCCGGTTTAGACTGTATTCATCAGGTACTCAATGAAGGGCGCGATCCAAGGCAGTTTGCCCGGCAAATCGTCGATTATATGAGAGATATAATGCTGGTGCGCATGGGAAATGGCGACTTGGTGGATGTTACCCAAGAAATGAAAACAGAGATGGCTGGTCATGCGCGGGTGATGGAAATCCCCCAATTATTATATTTGATCCAGTTATTCACACGAGCTGCTGTTGAATCGCGAGCCGCGTGGCAGCCGGCTCTTCCTTTGGAAATGGCTTTTATCGAGGGTATTGATTGTCTAAAGAGAGAATCGACTGCGGATGCTTCCACACTTTCCAATTCCGAATCAAATGCCATAACAAAAAAAGTTTTGAAACCCGAAGACCCGGCAAAGAAAACCTCATTCACACAATCCAGTGAGGTTGAAAAAGGCGAGGCGGTGGAAGATAGCTCTGGTGATGAACTTACCCTAAAGCGGGTCAATGAATGTTGGCGTCAGGTTGTGAAGTTGGTGGGAGAACAAAACCGGGGAACGCAAGCCATTTTGAATTCATGCAAACCGATTGGTATAAAGGATGGGAATTTGGTCCTTGGATTTAACGGCGATTTCGCAAAATCGAAGATGGAAAAAGAAGACAACCTGGAAATGATTCAGAAGGCTTTTTCACAAGTGCTGGGAATAAGTGTCACGATCCGTTGCATGGTCATCAGCGGTCAAAAAGGAAACCTGCCGCCAGATGTGGAAGGGGATGGGATGGTGGCTACGGCTTTGCGGGACCTAGGTGGAGAAATCGTCGATATTCAATAATAATGAAGAGGTAGATATGGCAAAAGGATTCAAGAATCCAAAAGGGCAGGGGGCGACGGGGATGATGGGACAACTGCAGAAGCTCCAGGAACAATTGCAGAAAACACAGGAGCAATTAGCCCTGGATACCGTGACGATCACATCGGGTGGGGGCGCGGTGACTGTGGTGATGACCGGTGATCAGAAATGCCAATCGATAACCATCGCCCCCGAAGTATTGGAAGATAAAGATGTGGAGATGTTGCAAGACCTTATACTAACCGCGGTAAATAGCGCTTTGGATAAATCCCGTGAAATGGCAGCGGAACGTTTAGGTCCTCTTGCAGGTGGTTTACCTTTTTAATTTAAAATGATATTACCCGAACCAATCCAGAATTTGATCAATGCGTTATCCCGTTTACCGGGGATTGGGCCAAAGACAGCCTCACGGTTGACTTTCTATCTTCTCCACGCCCCCGATGAAGTTGCTGAGGACCTGGCAAATGCCTTACATGCCATAAAACGAGAAACGGCTTATTGCCCGATTTGCTTTAATATTACTGCTAGTAACAGAGATCAATGTGAGATATGTGCCAACAATGAACGCGATGGAACATTGCTGTGTGTGGTCGAAGAGCCGTTGGATGTGCTAGCTTTAGAGAAGACGGGAGCTTACCCAGGACGTTACCATGTCCTGCATGGTGTGCTTTCACCCATAGAAGGCATTGGTCCGGATAATCTGCGAATCAAGGAACTTTTAGAACGAGTGCGTTCGGGAGAGATTAAGGAGGTTATTTTAGCCACTAACCCCAGCATGGAAGGGGATGCAACTGCCATGTATTTACAACAACAGTTAGAACCGCTGAGCGTGCGTGTGACGCGCCTGGCGCGAGGCTTACCGGTGGGTGGCGACCTGGAATATGCGGATCCGAATACCTTATTGAGGGCATTGGCAGGCAGGCAGGAAATGGGGAAATGAAGCAAGAGGAAAAGGATAGATCAAACAGATTAAAAAATAAGTCTTAAGCAAAAATCTCTTGACAATCTAAGATAACTGCGTATAATAAGTTTCGCTCAACAACATTTAGATCTCGCCTGAAAACAGGAAGATCGATAACAATTGAACAAGCGCCTCTGCGTCAGAGACCAGAGCCTGAAGGTTTGTTGGTCTGACTGCCGATGTCGTAAAAAGGCATCGGCGGTTTGCACTCTAACAATCTTGACAGGCATGAGCGAGACTGGTAAAATGCAGCCCGCTTAAGTGACAAGGACCTTAACAACTGAAGAGTGATAGAAAGCGAGAACCTGACAAATCCAGTATAAAAAAACCGGAAAATCATGTATCGAAAGATACATATATTTTTGCGGAGAGTTTGATCCTGGCTCAGGATGAACGCTGGCGGCGTGCTTAATACATGCAAGTCGAACGGAGAGTGTAGCAATACAGTCTTAGTGGCGAACGGGTGAGTAACATGTTGGTGACCTGCCCCGAAGTGAGGGATAACAGTTCGAAAGGACTGCTAATACCCCATGTGGTCATAGAGATTAGAGGCTTAATGACTAAAGGTGCAAACCGCTTCGGGAGGGACCTGCATCCCATCAGCTAGTTGGTAGGGTAATGGCCTACCAAGGCTACGACGGGTAGGGGACCTGAGAGGGTGGCCCCCCACACTGGCACTGAAACACGGGCCAGACACCTACGGGTGGCAGCAGTAGGGAATATTGCACAATGGGCGAAAGCCTGATGCAGCAACGCCGCGTGCGCGATGAAGGCCTTCGGGTCGTAAAGCGCTTTTCGGGGAGATGAGGAAGGACAGTATCCCCGGAATAAGTCTCGGCTAACTACGTGCCAGCAGCCGCGGTAACACGTAGGAGCCAAGCGTTATCCGAATTTACTGGGCGTAAAGCGCGTGCAGGCGGTTCGGTAAGTTGGATGTGAAATCTCCCGGCTCAACTGGGAGAGGTCGTTCAATACTGTCGGACTAGAGGATGGTAGAGGGAGGTGGAATTCCCGGTGTAGTGGTGAAATGCGTAGATATCGGGAGGAACACCAGTGGCGAAGGCGGCCTCCTGGACCATTCCTGACGCTCAGACGCGAAAGCTAGGGGAGCGAACGGGATTAGACACCCCGGTAGTCCTAGCTGTAAACGATGTGGACTTGGCGTTGGTGGGGTAAAAGCCATCAGTGCCGGAGCTAACGCGGTAAGTCCACCGCCTGGGGACTACGGCCGCAAGGTTAAAACTCAAAGGAATTGACGGGTCCCCGCACAAGCAGCGGAGCGTGTGGTTTAATTCGATGATACACGAAAAACCTTACCCGGGTTTGACATATAAGTAGTAGGGATCTGAAAAGTGACCGACCCTTCGGGGAGCTTATACAGGTGCTGCATGGCTGTCGTCAGCTCGTGCCGTGAGGTGTCCGGTTAAGTCCGGTAACGAGCGCAACCCCCACTGTATGTTACAAGTGTCATACGGAACTGCCGGTATCAAGCCGGAGGAAGGTGGGGATGACGTCAAGTCAGCATGGCCTTTATATCCGGGGCTACACACACGCTACAATGGCCAGTACAATGGGTTTGCAAGACCGCGAGGTGGAGCCAATCCTCAAAGCT
>JBDKUB010000369.1:0-7492 GCA_039679915.1 Anaerolineaceae bacterium | reverse complement strand
CACCCAAAACTGCTACCTTGGTTTTTCGGTCGAGTTCGGTTTGACTGAAATAGCGCCCTTCGGCAATGGTCATATCTCTTACTTGAGGGAAATCGACCGTTGTTCCTAAAATGGATACATCATCGATGCTCTCGCCGCCATACTTTACGGTTTCTGAGGCATTTTGTTCAACGACTACGCCAGAAATGCCGGGGATATTTTCCTTGATAGCGTCTGCATCTTCGAAAGTAAGCCCATTGCTGGTTTGTCGTTGACCCGGGGTCGTGCGGGTAAAGGATTCTTGAATGAATATCAAATTCGTGCCTAATCCCTGGATTTGCTCTGCGATGGTAGCTTCTGTTCCGGTGCTGACCGCCACCATGATGATGACTGCCGCTACGCCGATGATGACGCCTAGCATGGTAAGCAAGGAACGCAGCTTATTACGATTTAGCCCTTCCCAGGCAATTCGAATTACTCTACGCCATTTCATGATCCACCTCTTCCTGCACCAGGTGAACTGGCTTATGGCCATTGGGTTGATCGCAGTCGACCCGGCCATCGCGAAAATGGATGATGCGCTGGGCATAAGAGGCGATGTCGTTTTCATGGGTCACCATGACGATTGTTTTTCCCTCATCATGGAGCTTGCTTAAGATATTCATAATTTCAATGCTCGATTTTGTATCCAGATTCCCGGTAGGTTCATCTGCCAGGATCAATACCGGCTCATTGACCAGGGCACGTGCGATGGCGACTCTTTGGCATTGTCCTCCGGACAACTCATGAGGCTGGTGATTGACCCGCTCGGCTAATCCAACTTGTTCCAGCGCTTTTAATGCCCGGCTGCGCTGTTCTTCTTCTGAGGTGTTATTTCTATTGTCATAAAGCATGGGCAGCATGACATTATCCAGCGCGCTCACCCTCGGCAATAAGTTGTAGGATTGAAAAACAAAGCCGAGTTTTTGATTTCGGATAGATGCCAATTGGACTTTATCCATTTCACTGACATCTTCACCAGCTAATAAATATTTACCTTCGGATGGTCGATCGAGGCAGCCCAGGATATTCATCAGCGTACTTTTACCTGAACCCGAGGGTCCCATGATGGCAACGAATTCGCCTTCTGTTACGGTAAGACTTACATTGTCCAGGGCTTTGACCTGGATATCGCCAAGCCCATAGATTTTACTTAGGTTTATGATTTGAATGATTGGTTTTTGGGTCATATAATGCATCCAATTTGGATTCTGAGTTGGTAAGCATGAATGGGTTTGATACTCAATTTGCATCTCCACACTCACACTTAGCTTATACCGTTATTGGTTTTGACTGGTAGTCTTTACTGTTCCAGTAGAGACGATCTCGCCGGCTTTCAACCCGCTGGTAATTTGGGCAGTTGTAGTATCTTTCAAGCCTATGGTCACAGTGCGCAGGACGGGTTCACCGTTTTCCATGACGAACACAGCATATTCTCCGTCGCCAATATCTCGAATGGCATCGATAGTCACCAACACGGCATTTTCCGCCTGACCGGCAATGATGTCTACGGATGCGGACAATCCGATGGGGAAGGTCATCCCATCTTGTATTTGTGATTTATCGATTTTTACTTTGGCGGTAATCGTGTTGACATTGTTCGAGGTCGCTATGGTCGGATCGACCGCTGTGACTGTGCCGGTATAGGTTACATCGGGATAGGCATCGAATATGATTTCTGCAGGATATTCTACGGCAATCAATTCCAAATCGGATTCATCCAAAGACACTTCCAACGTGGGGTCATCCAAATCGGAAAGAACAAGGAAAGTATTTGTGCCAAGGTACTCACCGACATCGGCAGTAATGCTGGTTACCGTTCCATCCCAAGGGGCATATAAAGTGGCAATGGAAACGGTTTCTTTAGCCGAGGCTAAAGCTGCTTCGGCACTAGTAATTTTTTGGTTGGCTTCAGCCAATTCGGTTTCGGTTGGACCATCTTTATAGGCTTCATAATCTTCTCGGGCTTTTTTTAGGTTAGCTTCAGCGACCTCCAATACATATTGGTACTGTAAGCGGGTTACGGCAGAGTTGTAGTTGGATTGAGCTTGGTTGTAGAGCTCAAGTAATTTTCGGCGGGTGCTGTTGTCTTGAGCATCGAACTTATAGGGTTCGAAGGCTGCGCGGGCGGCATCTAATTGTTCTTTGGTGTAATCTAAGGCTTCGATGGGATCCATGCCTTGCAGCGAGGAGGGCATCAGGTAGTTGTCTACATTGTATTGTGCATCCCGCACTTCTTCAGCGTATGTGGAAATATTATTTAGAGCGGTGGTTTTGTTGGCTTCTGCTGTTATATAAAGTTGCTCCAATTCGTTCTTGGCTTGGGTGAGCTCCAATTCAGCATTAGCAATTCCGGCTTGAATTTCTTCTTCGGTGTATTCAGTTTGCAGCTTTGCTAAAAGATCGCCTTGTTTTACTTTATCTCCAACAGAAACATTTAATTCGGTTACAGTCCCATCATATTCGAATGCCATATCGATTGATTTTGCTGCGACAACTGTTCCGGTGCCACTTGCCATTACGGTCAATTCACCGTTATAAGCGACGGTGGTCTCTAACACGGAAGTACTTTCGCTTTCTGTCTTAGCAGTGGTCTTATCCCAAAACAGATAACTACCGCCCCCAACCAAGAGGCACAACAAAGCGATAAGACTTAAAAATAACGGCTTTTTCAGTGTGATGTTGAATATTTTGTATTCTTTTTTGGAAAAAAAGCGGCTTATAACTGTAAACGGTTTATTTTTCAACATAAGCAAATACTCCTGATTATTTCTTCGTCTTTCTGAAACTGTGTTCATTCTAAAGAAATAATCTTTAGAAATTGTTAAGATGGTATTCAGGTTCTATGAATGTTTCCTTGTATTTTTATTAGGTAAATTCTATTTTCATCTAAACCTAATCCAAATCAGTTCTTCATAATTTCTAAACAGGCATTTGTTATCCTACGGGTAGATCAAATTTGATCGAGCATATCTTTTGATAACTATGCAAAAAGGAGAAAAGATATTTATGGAAAAAATAAAAAGACATATAAAACTCATACTAAGTGGCGTAATCTTTACTGTGGTTGCGCTGGGAATGGTAGCCTTCTGCTTTACTTCGAATGGAAAAGCCGCCAGTCAAGCAACGAGTGCCCAGACTACCGAAGAACCACCGGTAAAAGGAGGTTTCCCAAGGAATCCCGGCAATGACCAAAAATATCTGGCAGCGGCGTTAGGGATTACCGAAGAAGAACTTCAGGCTGCCCAGCAGGAAGCGATGAAAGCGGAGATTCAAGATGCTGTGGAGCAAGGGTTGATTATCCAGGAACAGGCTGATGAAATGCTGGAGAATGGCAGAGGTTTTCATGGGTTCGGTTTTGGCAAACGCGGTGATAATGGAGAAAATACATCTGAAGAACCGACCGATCCAGATAGTTATCTTGCCGAAGCATTGGGTATTACCGTCGAGGAATTAAAAGCAGCTCGCGAAGAAGCCCGCCAGGCTATGCTGGAAGAAGCAATTGCCAATGGCGAGATTACTCAAGAACAGGTCGACCTGATGGAAATACGTCAGTCGCTGTCAAGTTATCTTAATCCAATGGCGTTGCAAGCTGAAGCACTGGGCATCACTGAGGATGAGTTGAAGGCTTATCGAGATGAACGTAAATCTATGGAAGATATCCTGACTGCTGCTGGGTTGACTGCTGAAGAATATCAGGAAGCACTTCAAGCAGCTTATGAAGCAGCAATAGCCCAAGCTGTATCCGATGGGGTGATTACCCAGGAACAAGCCGATTTATTCCTGGCTAATAATGAGAAAGGTATGCCCGGTTTAGGCTTTGGTCCTGGAAGAGGTGGACCACCGTCTCAAAACAGTGATGATGCAAATGCTTCAAGTACGCCTGTTCCGGGGCAGGAACCCCCCGCTGGGATCGACGGATTTGGACCAGGTGGTGGTAACGGTGGATTTGGACCAGGTGGCGGTCCCGGCGGGTTTGGACCGGGTCCATTTGGCGAAAGAGAAAATCCTAACCTTACACCAACAGAATCTTCGACCTCGGGAACCAATTCATAAGGAAGAATCAACAAGGAGTGTGATTTATAACATAGTCGAAGGGAGCGCAGTGAAGAACTGCGCTCCCGCGACGAAAAAACTGAAGTAACGGTGAGTTGAAGGTGATTGGGGAAGCTAATAGAAAACGTGGACGATGATAGCTAATATGAACATTGAATGAAATCATAAATGGACTATAATCAAAAATAATATCGGTTTAAGGAATGATGTCTAATATCAATTCAATCAAAAAAATTAAAGGTAAAGATCCAGTAAGACTGCCTGTCAATGGGGTAATATTCGTTGTCGATAAAAAAAATATCTCTAAGAGTTATTATGAAAAACTATCACTACGGATGATGAGAATATCTGCCTATATTAGATTAAAGAAACTTCAATGGCAGTTATTACGGGTTACTCCTTGTTCAACCCTTGCCATCCAAAGGCAATCGCTGCAGTCTAACTGTAAAATAAAGAGGAAACCTTATGTCTAAAAAAATACTCGTTGTCGATGATATGAAAGAACTGCGCACTCTGCTAAAGCAATATCTCACGCAAGAAGGGTTCGAAGTCGTAACAGCAGCGAATGGACAAGAAGCTTTATTTATTGCGCGGCAAGAGAAACCGGATTTGATCATATTGGATTTAATGATGCCGCAAATGGGTGGTTATGAATTCATTAAAGCTTATAACCGTGAAGCTGATACGCCAATTATCATTTTGACAGCTAAACTGGAAGAAAGCGAAAAAGTGCTCGGATTGGAGCTGGGCGCCGATGATTACATAACCAAACCGTTTAGCATCCGAGAATTAACGGCTCGGGTACGGGCTGTGCTGCGCCGTATGGAAAAAAAGGATTCGCAGCCAGATTTCCTTCGCGCAGCCGACATATTTTTAGACCGAACGGAACGGATCGTACGGATCAATTCTAATCAGGTAGATCTAACCCCCACAGAATTTGATCTCTTGGCTACATTTATGGCGGCGCCGGGTAGAGTATTCTCCAGACTCGAATTGCTGAACCACTTGCAGGGTACTGCTTATGAAGGTTATGAGCGTACCATTGATGTGCATATTCGGAACCTGCGCTCCAAGATTGAGCCGAATGCATCAGAACCTAAATATATTCAAACCGTTTATGGCGTTGGATATCGGTTTGCCCCTGAGAATCATGAATAAAAAAATCCAATTAAATTCACTGGTTATCAAATTGACCCTGGCATTTCTATTAGTTGGGGTCATAGGGGCATTATTGGTAGCCTTATTCGTTTATCAGCATACCCAAAATCAATTTAATCGGCTGATTTTGGATCAAAACCAACAAGCACTAATCGATAACCTGACTTTGTTCTATGAAAACAATCATAGCTGGGAAGGGGTCGAGGCGGTATTTCGGATTCCCGGCATGAATCCTCCCCAAAACCCTGAGGCGGGTGGACCCTGGGATGTGCGCAGAACGCAATTCACCCTGGTTAGTGCAGAGGGAGAGATTATTTATGGTGATTTTCGTTCGCGGGATGGGGAGAAAATCAGCATTTCAGAATACGAAAAAGGCGAACCCATCGTGGTAGATGACGAGACCATTGCCTGGCTGGTATTCAATCCACTGCTCGATCGTTGGAGACCCGGAACACCCGAGGGTAATTTTCTTACGAATGTGAACAAAGCCACGATCTATAGCGCCATTGCCGCAGCCGGGGTGGCTTTGATATTAGGCAGTGTATTGGCGTTGACCATGACGCGCACCTTGCGTGAACTGACATTTGCTACAAAAGCGTTGGCAAAAGGTGAATTGGGCTGTCAGGTGCCAGTGCGTTCGAAGGATGAATTGGGGATGTTGGCGGAATCTTTCAATCAAATGAGCACAGAATTGGCGCGGTCGATTAATTTGAGAAAGCAGATGACGGCTGATATTGCCCATGACCTTCGCACACCTTTAAGTGTCATCCTCGGTTATTCAGAAGCCTTGAATGACGGAAAATTCACCGGTTCGCCGGAAATCTATTCGGTGATTCACACTGAAGCGCAGCATCTCAGCCACCTGGTCGATGATTTGAAAACCTTATCCCTGGCAGATGCCGGCGAATTGCCTCTCGTCCGTCAGGATGTTTCACCTCTAAATTTATTGAAATATACAGCGACTGCTCATCAAATTCAAGCGGAGCAGGCGGGTGTCAATATAATCGTGGATGCTGCTGAGAATCTACCTACCATCCATGTCGATATCGAACGGATGTCTCAGGTTCTAGGTAATCTGGTCAATAATGCACTTCGCTATACGCCCAAGGGAGGGGAAATTGTATTATCAGCGCAGGTTCAGGATGGGAAAGTCCACCTAAAAGTAGCCGATAATGGCAGCGGAATTTCACCTGAGGCGATTCCTTATATTTTTGAGCGGTCTTTTAGAGGCGAAAAGGCGCGCGTGCAGCAAGCTGGTGAAGCTGGCTTAGGGTTGGCTATTTCGAAATCACTGGTGGAAGCGCATGGAGGTGTGATCACGGTCGAGAGTGAGCTGGGTAAGGGCACCTGCTTTACGATTGTGATTTAGAGGAGGAAAGCGACCGCTTCGATTATCTTAAGTTTTCTTGATTTCCAATACTCTGGCTTGCAGCCAACGCTTCTTGGCTATCGCTAATAATTCCGGTCGAATAACGACGAAAGCAGCAGTAACCAAGTTCTCGTCGATCAAGCGCAGCCCCTCTTGAAGACCTTGATTTTGTTCTAGCTCCATGGGTCCAATTTCATCGAGAATCAATAAATCACAGCCCGGGCACTCCTTGAGCTGGTCGTTAGCCCAGGCTATTACGCTTGGGTCGATCGACCATTGACCGCATTGGATCCAATCGGGGTGGGTATTCCCTAAAACGCCCAGGCGGCGGGAATTGCGAGACTTTAGATCGACCATATCGAAACCGACTTTTTCACCATCGGAGAAAATCGCCGGGCTGATCAATCCACATACGTTCCAACCATTGATGCGGGCGTGATGGGCAACCGAAGCGCACCAAGTAGTTTTTCCGACCTGACGTTTTCCGGTGATGAGCCATATGCCTTGCAACTTAATTATATTATTAATGATGGCTGCCAGCATGGTCGCTGGCGAAAGGGGTGCATCGTTTACATCCATAGGTAGCTCGAAGGATTTATTCTAGAAAAGCACTCGCCATGACGGAAGAGAATCCCGTCATTGCGAGTAACCGGAGGTTCCGAAGCAATCTGGTTATGACCATAGATGCTATTCTGACTCGGGAATCTATAAAGCAATCTGGTACTCTTCGAAAGATGGCTTCGTCGCAAAGAGCGCTCATCATGGCGAATCCGTCATTGCGAGTAACCGAAGGTTACGAAGCAATCTTGTTATGACCATATGATGAGTAAAGAGAAATCGCGATCAAGAAACTCGCCAATTTAATCCAGCAAGAAATGTGCTCGAGCAATG
>JBDKUB010000487.1:0-2513 GCA_039679915.1 Anaerolineaceae bacterium | reverse complement strand
TGCCAACCGAAGTGACCAATAATGCACCAACGATTTGATTTTTTTCTTGAATTAAGGCAATTGCTGTAGAACGGTAATCACGTGTGACCAGACCATCGATCTCCAATTGCTCGATAATTTCAGGTGTGTCCCATAGCAGGATCGAAGAAGGACCCTTTTTTAATTTATCCACTACGCTGAGGGAGAATTTGGGTAAAGCCAGGTATTCTTCCTCGGGCATTCCCACCGCCATCGCGGAAGTAAGTGAATTGGTTTGAGAGTCGTAAAGATAAACATTGACGAGAGGAACATCCAGGGCATTGGCTGTTTCTTCACATATCGCGGTTAACGATTGGCGTAAATCGAGAGATGTGTTCAAGCGAGAAGCTATCCGTAACAGAGTTGCAGCGCGGGCGGCTTCATGGCGAATGCGCTCATCCGCCAGTTTTGTTGCCGTGATATCTTCAAACGTGCCGTCGTAAAAAATCACCTTGCCTGCCTCGTTGCGAATGGCTCGGATATTTTCTCGCACAAAGACGGGTGTGCCGTCATTTTTATATAAACAGATTTCCATTCCTTGAAGTATCCCCTCTTTTTCGAGTTTTTCACGAACTTCTACCTTTTGAGCGATTGATTGGAGTTTACCATCTTCCCTATTGTTTTGGGCTAATTCTTCCAAGGATTCAAAGCCAAGCATCCGCACCGCAGCCGGATTTGCCATTAATATATTTCCATCGGGTGAAGCGCGGTAGATACCGATGGTGGCATTTTCATATAGCGAGCGAAACCTTTCCTCGCTTTCCCGTAAAGCAATTTCTGCTTCACGACGTTCTCTACGCACTTGCTTTTCTTCCAAAGCCCGGATGATGGCTGGTCCCAAGCGTTTGATATGTTCTTTGATCACATAATCCGATGCCCCCGCTTTCATACATGCAACGGCCGTATCCTCGTTCAAAGAGCCGGTTAACATGATCAGGGGTGTAAGAGGGGTGCGCTCGAGAGCAATTCTGAGGGCGGATAGTCCATCGAATTGGGGCAGGCGATAATCCGATATGATGATATCTGGTTTGAATTTATCCAATGCAGCGAGATACTCTTCGCGAGTATCCACCACCTGAAATGAACATGTCGAAACATCTTTGGAGATTGCGCGCTGTGCCAATGTTGCATCGGTCGGTAAGTCTTCGACGATAAGTATTCGGATTTCCTTGTCCATAACATACCTCTATATGAATTACCAGCAAATTTCCGAAACTGAGAAAATGGGATGTTTCATTTTTATATTCGGCAATAAAATTAAAAAATAAATCATGTAATTTCATTGGTCGGCAATGAAAAATAGAAAGTTGCACCTCTGCCTACTTCTCCCTTGCCCCAAACGCGCCCACCGTGGCGTTGGATAACTCTTTGAACAATCGCTAAACCCACACCAGTACCTTCGAATTCTTTCTCGTTATGCAATCGGTGAAAAACGCCAAAGAGCTGGTGGGCATAATGCATATCAAATCCGGCACCGTTATCCCGAATGTAATAGATCGCTTCATTATCTTTAGGAGTACAGCCGATCTCGATCACAGCTTGATTTTGTTTAGAAGTAAATTTAATAGCATTTGAGATCAGGTTCGTCCATACTTGTTTTACTAATGAAGGATCGCCTGAAATTGGCGCTAATGTATCTATTCTAAAATCAATCTGTTTTCGTTCTTCCGCCGATGTTAGCTCTTCGTATACAGAAGCAGCTAATTTTTGCATATCGATCTGCGATTTGTGCATCTCCGTGCGGTTCAAACGCGAAAATGCCAGCAGGTCATCGATCAATTGGCTCATACGCTGGCTGTTTTGGCTGATTACCGAAAATAAGCGCTGCCCTTCAACATCCAATATTGATGAATAATCTTCTAGGATGATGCGGGCATAGCCATCGATGGCACGTAGTGGGGCACGCAGATCGTGGGAAACAGAATAGGTAAATGCTTCCATTTCACTGTTTGCCAATTCCAGCTCATGGGTGCGGTTGATAACGCGCTGCTCCAGCTCTTCATTCAACCGGCGGACTTCTTCTTCTGCTTTTTTGCGTTCAGTGATATCGACCAACTGGCCAATTACATTCTTATTACCCATAGAATCTTCTGCAATTGCTGCGCTTAATTCTACATGTCGTTTTTTACCATCCTTACGAATGATTCCAAATTCATAGCGGTAGGGAATATCTTCTCCTAGTAACCTGGCCAGATAATTCGAACGAACCAATGGTTGGCTTTCTTCATCTAAAAATTTTTGAAAATCACTTCCGACAATTTCATCAAGTTGATATCCCAAGAGTCTGGTCATTTCTTTATTGGCATAATTAAAAATAAAATTGTTATCAATTATAAAAAATCCAATAGGCGATGCTTCCACGACTGTACGGAACCGCTTTTCGCTTCGACGCAGCGCATCTTCCATTTGTTTTCGAGCAGTGATATCCGTGTGGAATGCGAGCAGTGCATCTTCGCCTTCCCACGGGAACTTTATAGCTAAGACTTCGATGATCA
>JBDKUB010000478.1:0-5819 GCA_039679915.1 Anaerolineaceae bacterium | reverse complement strand
ATAATAGACATTCGATTATATTGTGCAGTTCAATGAACCCTAGCACTTTGAATGAATTACTAGAGGGCATTAGCTCAAGGCTTGCCAATGTCAGCGAGACTCCACTTCTCGATGCTCAGGTTATGATTGCCCATATTCTTGATAAACCTCGAACATGGGTTTTAGCTCACACAGAAAGCCACCTGACGCCCCAAGAAACAGAACGTTTAGAGTTCTCTTTATCCCAAATCGAAAATGGCATACCCCTCCCGTATGTATTGGGTTCCTGGGAATTCTTTGGGCGTCAATTTCTTGTTACACCTGATGTGCTCATCCCCCGTCCCGAAACTGAATTGCTGGTCGAGAAAGCCTTATCTTGGTTATTCCTTCGCACGAAAAATCACCCGGCTATAAATATCCTCATTGCAGATGTCGGATGCGGTTCGGGTTGTATCGGCATCACGCTGGCAGCCAACTTTGGGCCTATTCGGGTACTCGCCAGTGATATCTCCTTTTCAGCTCTGCGAGTTGCCTCACAAAACGCTTTCATTCATTCCGTGCACTCACGCCTGGATTTCGTTCGATGTCATCTGCTTCCATCCATTTCTCAAAAATTCGACCTCATCTGCGCCAATCTACCTTATATCCCAACCCACACCCTGCACTCGCTCGAGGTTCATAAAAAAGAACCGACCCTTGCACTGGATGGTGGACCGGATGGTCTCAAATTCATAAAACCTTTTCTTTCCCAATCATCGAATAGTATAAAAGCGAATGGTCTTATCCTTTTGGAAATTGAATCCTCCCAGGGTAGCCATGTCTTGAAATTGGCTAGAGCTTTTTTCCCAAAAGCTTCAATCGAATTAATCCAAGATTTAGCCCATCACGATCGCTTGATATCAATTCAACAAGGAAAATAAATCGTGTTTATTACCCTCTCGAAATTCATCCCCCCACTTGTTTATCCCTTAGGACTTTCATGCATTCTGATACTCGCCGCACTATGGCTGCGTCGCAAAAAACGCTTACAATTCTGGATTTTGCTCATGGCATTTTTGCTTCTATATCTCGGTGGGAATCGCTGGATTGCCTTGGGATTATCCCGCTCATTAGAATGGCGCTACCTACCTCCAACCGAAGTCCCTCAAACAGATGTAATCGTCGTGCTGGGTGGAGGAACTCAATCGGCGCTTTATCCGAGACAGATCGTGGAAGTCAACGGCGCAGGTGATCGCATTCTCTACGCCTATTGGCTATATCAGCAAGGAAAAGCTGATCATTTGCTGTTAACGGGAAGCGTCATCGAATGGATTTCCTCTGAGGAAAATCCGGCAACCGATATGGCAAACCTTTTGCTTATGCTAGGCATTCCTGAAGACGCATTGTGGAAAGAATCAGATTCGCGCAACACCTATGAAGATGCTCTTTACAGTGCGAAAATCCTGAAAGAAAAAGGAATATCCAGAATCATTTTGGTCACTTCTGCACTACATATGCCGCGTTCCGTGGGCTTGTTCGAGAAACAAGGGCTGGAAGTGGTTCCAGCCCCCACCGATTTTATCGTAACTCAAAAAGGTTGGGATAATTTGCTGCATAATTCCATTAGCGGACATCTATATAATCTGCTGCCCAGCGCGGAAAACCTTGCCACAACCAGTCGTGCACTAAAAGAATATCTTGGTATACTGGTATATGGCATCAATGATTGGTTATAAATCTAATCACCTTTTGAACTTCTCAGGAAGCCAAAATGACAGACCTACCCTTGATTTCGAATAAGAACATTTTATTGGGCGTAACCGGATCTATTGCCAGTTATAAAGCAGCCGATTTGGCATCCAAACTCGCCCAAGCCGGCGCCAGAGTTCAGACCATACTGACCGCCTCTGCCGAGAAATTTATAACACCCTTGACATTTCAATCGGTAACAGGACAAAAAGCCTATGTCGATGCTGACCTTTGGGGTAGTGAAGGGCATGTTCAGCATATTGGTTTGGGGTTAGGTGCAGACTTGTTATTGATTGCTCCCTGCTCTGCCAATACGATGGCTAAGATTACCCACGGATTAGCGGATAATCTCTTGACTTTAACCGCTCTTGCAGCACGCTGCCCAATCCTCATAGCCCCGGCAATGGACGGCGGAATGTACAGCCACCCTGCTACTCAGGATAATCTGGAAATTTTGCGAAAACGAGGCGTCCACATTTTGGGTCCGGTCGAGGGGCATATGGCATCGGGATTGGTTGGCTTCGGACGCATGATGGATGTGCCGGATTTATTTAATCATATTCGCTTGTTCCTATCCCAAAGCGGTTCATTATCCGGCTGCCATTTTATAATCACCGCAGGTGGTACACAAGAACCCCTGGATCCGGTGCGGGTGCTGAGCAATCGTTCATCGGGAAAGCAAGGTTATGCCTTAGCGCAGGCTGCACTGGATGAGGGCGCTCGCGTCACTTTGATTACTGCCCCTACCTCTTTACCGGCTCCAACGGGTGCAGATATGGTCAATGTAAATACAGCCCAAGAAATGCTTCAAGCTGTATTATCGGCTATTCCCAACAGTGATGCGCTGATCATGGCGGCTGCTGTTGCAGATTTTCGCCCGCTTAATCAAGAAAACCAGAAGATCAAAAAAGAAAATGGTTTACCGGAAATCAAATTCGAATTTACCCCCGATATTCTGGCTGAGGTGGCGAAATATAAAAAAGAAACCGGATTTCCGCGGGTCGTCGTAGGATTTGCTGCAGAAAGCCAGAACCTGCTCCAAAATGCTCAACGGAAAATGGCTCAAAAACACTTAGATATAATCGTAGCCAATGATATTACCTCGGCTCAATCAGGTTTTTCCGCGGATTCCAATCAGATTACCATCATGGATGCAGCAGGAAAAACGGAATCGTTACCCCTCATGACGAAATATGAAGTAGCCCAAATCGTTGTCGAGAAAGTCAAACAAAAATTAAATAAATAGGATTCCCTGTTCACTGCCCCCTTCCAGTAATCTGTCATAATCATTTTGATTGTTGGTTTTAGAGGTTATCCTAAAGGAAAGTTGTCACCCAAGCGAAACGAGGGGTCTTCTCATAATTTTGTTTAGATATCTTGCTTCGCTCGACATGACATTTATGAATTTTTAGATAACCCCTCTTTTTTGTAGTAATGACTTTAGTCATTTTTTTTTATGGAAGTAACGGCCAAAGCCGTCATACGATTTTAGGAGTATATCTGGTTTAACTTTCCCCCATTGCCTCGATAATCGATGCCATTTGTTGCGCTAAAATAGCCCGGTCGAAATGAGTTTTTACATAATCTCTACCATTTTGGCCCATTTGCTTTCCGCGGCGCGGGTCGGATAATAAATATTGAATTGCTTTGACCAGGGACTGGCTGTCACCGGGTTGGACATAAATCCCAGCCCCCGCCGTCTCGATCACTTCACGGATGACGCCGCCAATCGCCAGAATAACCGGTCTTCCGGCTGACATGTAATCAAAGACTTTATTAGGGTAGACCGTAGCATAAAGGGGAATTGGTTTCAAGATGGCTAGGCAAGCATTGGCAGCAGCCAAAACTTGCGGCATCTCGTTTTTAGGTACGGGGGGTAAGAAGCACACATTGTTCAAGCCCATTTCCGCGGCTTTTTTAACCAATGCGGGTTTTTCTTTTCCATCCCCCACCAAAGTAAACATTACGTTTGGTTGATTGCGCAACGAATATGCAGCTTGCAATACGATATCTAAATCATTCGACATGCCGTGTGCGCCGGCATAAAGCACCAAAAATTTACCTTCCAGATGATGTGCCTGACGAAAAGCATACCCATCGAGCTGCGGATCGAACATGGAAGTATCTGATCCATTGGGAACACATTCGACCCTTTTGGCACCCCGTCGTTTCACATGCGAGATAAAACCGGGGGAATTAACCACAACACAATCCGCATGGCTGTATAGAAATCGCTCCAGCCACTCGGAGGCTTTGATCAACCATTTGTTTTTCAAAACCCCCACCTGCACGGCAAAAGCCGGCCAAAGATCACGCACTTCGAATAGAAAAGGAACACCCTTGATTCGGGCAATCAACCAGGCCGTGACTCCCTGAAAAATTGGTGGGGAAGTCCCCCAGACCAAATCGATTTTTCCTACCCGTAAACCGCTAATGAATGAGGAAAACATGAAGCTAAAAAAATTGATCATCCGATGAAAAAAACTACGATGCAATGCAGGATAAACATAAGCACGCCGGATGGTTACTTCCCCTTGAGTGCTGCCATCCAATTTGATTTTTTCTGTGGTTATTTTTTGCTTACCATGCGACTGACCAGTCAGATAACTCACCGGGCTGGTAATGACCGTCACATGATGGCCTCGACCTGCCAATTGAAGCGCGAGCTCATGGTGACGGGTGCCTCCCGGCTCGTCTATTGCCGCAAATGCCTGGTGAATAAGCAAGATATGCATTGAAACGATTTTCTACTATGGTTATTTTATAACAAATACGTTTACATCAATTGACTTTAAAACCAATTTCCGTGGTAATACCAATGGTCGGTTCAGCAACATATGAAACGGAAAATGATAAAGCCGGTATTTTAACCGAGTAAGTGGGAGAGATCCATCCCCAGGTTGGAGAAATATCTCCTTCCCCAGCCAGCAATTCGCCTGCCCGCACAAGTTGATAATGGTGCATCTGATGATCGCTATGAATGTAGAATGATACTTTCCCTTGCAGCGTAGTTAAAAATAATTTTCCATGATTCAGTTCCCAGGCTGCATCGCATAATAGCCAGTGTATCCTGAATGAATATATCCTCTCAGAAATATTAGACCAACGAGATGGCTGCATTTGATCTTCGATAAGCCATGAACCATCTTCTTTCGCCGTCACCGAACGGCGGTGAAGGATACCCATTTTCTGGTACCCATCCTGTTCGGCTGTTATAGAATAAATCCTATCGTTATCCTTGCGGTTTACTTTTATGGTCTTTGCCTGCGCCCAGTCTAGCCACAAGAACTTACCGGCATAAGTCATTTGATCCTTATCATCTATGGTAACCGTATTGTGAATACAAGATTTTGTCAAGGCATTGTTCCAGGGATAAGGGGCATTGTATGAATAAGATCCTGCGTCTTGGGCAATATTCACCCCCTTCCACCATAGATCGAAATGCAGTTGGTCGGCATGACCCGGCCGGTTCTTGAAAGTAGCCGTCCGCAAATATCCCCATGATTGGCTGGCGGGATTTCGAATAATATGCGGAGCACCTTCGATTTTTGTATTAGTAACATCTAGCTCGCCGGTTTGAGCTGATCCGGCTGAATTAATCTCAGCACCATACCACAAAGACATCTCATTCCAATTCCCCTCATTGAATGCAGGCTTACCCGTAAATTCGATGGATGCAGCCTGCAAAACAGGTCGGTAATCCTTGTATTTATTGACACAAAACGGCTGTATATAAGCACCGTCATTTGGGCCCAGGTTGGGAACCTCCCCGGATATCTCGTCGGCTAAGGAAAGCAGCCATTGAGTTGCTAATTTCAAGCGTTGTTTATTGCCGGCAGGTATTTCGAGACTGGATATTACCCCTTCCCCTTGCTCACATAATCTTTGTTGATACTTTAGAAGGCAATTAACCCATAATGCCAATTGCAGCATGAGCCGATGGTCATTGGTACTCTGTTGAATATAGCTTCCATAACCGTCGATCTGCTCCATTAGACTGCGATTGAACCAATACCTTCCCAACCTCATCCAGCGTTTAGCTTGGGGATGTTGTGGTATTGCCAGGGCAGCCGTAATCAATCCTGCAGCTTCTGAGACGAGATGGTTGTTAT
>JBDKUB010000396.1:0-1942 GCA_039679915.1 Anaerolineaceae bacterium | reverse complement strand
CCCAGCCTTGCACGCCCTCCGGCACGATTGTGTCTGCCTGAACGAAACGCCCTAGGACAGCATCATACCAGCGCGCCCCGTAGTAATACAGCCCAAACGAGGCTTCTTCCCTTTGCCCGGTGTACTTAAATGTGGTTGGGGATGTGCCGCTGGTGTAGTGCGTTTACCCCCTTCGCTTCGCTCAGGGTAGACAGGCTTTGTAGGTCACTGAAGATTTATTGCATCTCAGACCCTAAAGGTTTTTTGTTGTTAAAGTTCGATATATCTACTTTTGCAATATCATAAACAATAATCTAACCCAGGCTTGAAAACCTATAGAGTCTACACGAAAAATCCCCTCTCCACCGCCAGCCGCACCTCATTGCACCGCTCGCAATCCTGCCGATCGCATAGTAATGCCATGGGATTTTGTGCAATCAGCTCTTGCACCGTTTCAATCAGCTCTGGCAGGAACACCGCTTTGATTTCAGCAGGACCTAATTGAATGCAGCGGGTGATTTTTTGCGCATGAGGCGCAATAGCTTGGAAGCCGTTCGAGCAGCCCGGAAAACCGGGGCATTCCACGATCCCCTTCTTGGTGAGCGCCCAGCGGGTGAACGAAATACGCCCGCTCAACCTTTCAGCGTAATGGATGCTGGTATTCACGGTATGGTCGACGCCAATCAAGAGCGCCCAACCGTTGGCATCCACCAGGGCTTTGATGGGTGCCAGGGGCTCTTCGATACTTTGCGATAAGATAATCTCATCAGAATTTATCCCGGAAAAAGAAAGAATGGGATGATTGGAACGAATCGCTTGAGACTTTTTGCGTAATGTCTCCGGCAGGATGCCCATCAGTCGGTCTGCTGGCATATCCGGGTGGAAAAACTCTGCCATACGGTTGGCATCTTTGGCACTGCCGTAAATGATAGCATTGTTGGGCGGACCCACTTCGGGGACTACCATCGTCTTATAGGTGAAAGTTGGCATGATTAATTTAGAGTAAATCGATAGAAGCGCTCCCAAAAGTGTTTCCGCCCCTCCGATGACTTCTCCCAGTGACGAGAGCGAGGAGTGCACAATAACTGGCTGTAAGCTGTCGATATCGAGTTGTCGAAATGCCTTAACCAAATCTCTAAAAGTCAACATCTCTGTTCGTCTTCCTATTCTCAATGCTCACAACTCGCGTTTCTTATCCTTTATCGTGCTTGCTACTCACCGCTCCATTCAGGTTTCCGCTTCTCGATGAATGCTGACATTCCTTCTTTTTGATCTTTAGTCGAAAAAAGAAAATAGAATGCCCTCCGTTCATCAGCTAGCCCCTCTCTAAGGAACGAATTAAAAGCATTATTCACCGCCTCTTTTGCCAGGCGAACAGCAATTGGCGGGCGGGAGGCAATTTCTGCAGCCATGGCTAACGCCTCTTCCAAGTATTTATCCACCGGAACAACGCGGTTGACCAAGCCCAATTGCAAGGCTTCCTCTGCTGTGAGCGTGCGGTTGTTCAAAACCATCTCCATTGCAATGGCTTTGCCCACTCGGCGCGTAAGACGCTGCGTACCGCCCGCTCCGGGCATTACCCCAATCGTTATCTCCGGTTGGCCAAATCGGGCATTTTCTGAAGCGATGATCATATCGCAAGACATAGCCAGTTCATTACCCCCGCCCAGGCACCAACCTGAAACGGCAGCAATCACCGGCTTTTTAATCTCCATCATACGATCGAATTGATGGATATTATCACGCAGCAACATCTCCACCGCCGAGGCGTCAGCCATTTCTTTGATATCGGCGCCAGCCGCGAAAGCCCGTTCATTGCCGGTGATGACCATCACCCGAATATCGGCATCCTGATCGTATTGTGCCAGTGCATCCATCAATTCACGCAATAAAGTATTGTTCAGCGCGTTGAGCGCTTGTGGGCGATTCAATCTGATCAGACCGGTTTTGTCGATCACTTCAC
>JBDKUB010000348.1:0-3892 GCA_039679915.1 Anaerolineaceae bacterium | reverse complement strand
CGCCAACCTCGATCCGGCGATCGCATCATTGTAATAGGGGGAAGAACCGGGCGAGACGGGCTGCGCGGGGCGACATTTTCCTCGATGACCATGGATGCACAAACCGGGGAGGTTTCCGGGGCATCGGTGCAAATTGGCGCTCCCATTGTGGAGAAAGGGTTGATCGATGTTTGCATGATCGCCAGAGACCGCCAGTTGTATCATGCCATCACCGACTGTGGCGCCGGCGGGCTTTCTTCGGCTGTCGGCGAAATGGGCAGCGCGGTGGGTGGTTGCGTCCAGCTCGAGCGCGTCCCTCTGAAATATCCTGGTTTGGCTCCCTGGGAAATTTGGTTATCTGAAGCGCAGGAACGCATGGTTCTGGCTGTTCCACCCGAATCGATTGCGGAGATGCAGCAACTTTGCGATTTGTACGAAGTGGAGCTGACGGATATCGGCGAATTTACCGCAACCGGCAGATTGGTCGTAAGATATCAAGATCGAACGATCCTCGACCTGGATAATGCCTTTCTCCATAAAGGGATTCCGCAAAGAAAGTTGACCGCCGTATTACCCACGCCCGCCTCTGCGGCGGGTTACTGTGCCAATGTAAATCCCCCACCCCCATTGGATTACGGTGAAACGCTGCTTGCTCTTTTAGCCCATCCCAATATAGCCTCCAAGGAAGCTGTGGTGCGTGTTTATGACCACGAGGTTCAAGGTGCAACGGTGGTCAAGCCCCTGGTGGGAATCAATAACGACGGTCCTTCAGATGCCTGTGTGCTTCGCCCGCTCGAAACCTGCGGCGATGTTGCCTTGGCACTTTCTGCTGGCATTAATCCCGAATATGGCAAGCTAGACCCGGCTCAAATGGCCATCAATGTTATCGATGAGGCTTTGCGAAATGCCGTGGCTGTAGGAGCAGACCCGCAGCGGGTAGCGATTTTGGATAATTTTTGCTGGGGCGACCCTAATAACCCCCAAACCCTCGGCAGCCTGGTGGCTGCAGCCCTGGCTTGCCGTGAAGCAGCTATTGCATATCGCTCACCCTTTATCTCTGGAAAAGATTCATTCAACAATGAATACCTGGGTATAGATGGACAGCGACACGCTATACCGCCTACATTGTTAATCTCGGCCTTGGGAATATTGCCAGATTGGCATAAAGCGGTTTCTATGGATTTGAAACAGCCTGGTAATCGAATATACTTAACGGGGAGCTTCCAGCCAACCTTAGGAGGAAGCCATTTCCACCTGGTCAGTAAGATCAGCTATCCTGATGGCGTTCCAGGCTGCCAGCCGGCTTTAGCGCGGGCTCATTACCTTGCCTTGCATGCTGCCATCTGCCATGGCAAAGTCCGTTCGTGTCATGACTTAAGTGAAGGAGGCTTGGCAGTAGCCGCGGCTGAAATGGCGATTGCCGGAAGATTGGGTATGGAATTGCAATGTCCAGCGCAGGATATGCTACGGGCGTGTTTCGGCGAGACCACAAGCTGCCTGTTAGTCGAAGTTGCCAATGAAGACAGCGCTTCTTTCGAAGGGTTTTTTGAGGGTCTTTATTGTCAACCCCTCGGCGTGGTTTGCGAAAAGCCCAATTTGAACATCAGCCTTGGGAAAAAGGTGATAGTCGATTTGTCCGTTGATGACTTGGCGCACGCCTGGCAGGGAAAGCAAAAAGAGGCAACCGTTCATGCAGCCTAAAGTCCTTATCCTTCTTGCTAACGGAACGAACCGCGACCGAGATGTTGCCCAGGCATTTGCGCTAGCCGGTGCCGAACCAGTGATCATGCCCCTGCAAGGATTGCGCCAGACGAAACAATCCTGGAATTCCTATCAAATCCTGGTTTTAGCCGGCGGATTTAGCTATGCCGATGCGCTTGGCGCCGGAAAGCTACTCGCCCTCGATTTGATGTATTACTTTTCCGAGCAGGTGAGTGAATTTGTCGCTTCCGGCAAACCGGTGTTGGGTATCTGCAACGGGTTTCAGGCATTGGTCAAAGCCGGCATTTTGCCCTCCAATGACGCCGATCCCGATGATCCAGAGATCACCCTCACCTTCAATCGAACCGGCCATTTCGAATGCCGCTGGGTTACATTGAAACCGCTATCGAAAGTATGCTTGTGGACGCGTGGACTGGAGGAACTGATTGCCTGTCCGGTTGCACATGGCGAGGGTAATTTTATAGCCCGGGATTCTGATACATTAAAGAAATTAGCTTCGAATGACCAGGTAGCTTTGGTATATGTCCAAGAAGACGGCCAACCTGCCAATGGAGAATATCCGTTCAACCCCAACGGGTCGCTGATGGATATCGCCGGCATATGCAATTCGGCTGGAAACGTGTTGGGTTTAATGCCTCACCCTGAAGACCATGTACTACCGCAGCAGTATACCCAATGGATGCGTGGGCCGCGTTACTCCGGATTGCCTTTATTCCAGAACGCCGTCAAATTCGTCCAAGAATAGGAAAGAGCCAAATGATCGATTCATCTACTTTGCAACGCCTCCTACCCAAATGCTTCGAGCATAGTTACCTGAATATCCCTATCTCGAGTTCGGGAAAAGTTCGCGATTGGTACGATCTATCCGATAACCGCCGTTTGATCGTCACGACTGACCGTTTATCGGCTTTCGACCGGGTTTTGGCAGCCGTTCCCTATAAAGGACAGGTGTTGAACCAGCTTTCTGCCTGGTGGTTCGAACGTACACGTAGCCTCATCGACAATCATCTCATTTCAATTCCCGACCCAAACGCCATGTTAGTGGAGAAAGTCACACCTTTTGGTGTGGAGGTCATCGTGCGGGGCTGCATCACCGGAGTCACGACCACAGCATTATGGTACCGATATGCCCTTGGCGAACGTCAGATTTATGGGTATAGTTTTCCCGATGGGCTGCGCAAGAACCAATTTTTACCCCAGCCGATCATTACTCCTACGACTAAAGGCGGGGCTGATGGGCATGATGAACGGCTCACCTGCGCCGAAGTGGTAGAGAAAGGACTGCTGGATAAAGCAACCTGGGAGCGCGTTCAGGAGGCGGCTTTAGCTCTATTCCGGTTAGGACAAGAGGTCGCTGCTGGAGCCGGGATGATTTTGGTGGATACCAAATATGAATTTGGAAGAGCAGGGGATGGTAGGATTCTGTTGATCGATGAAGTGCATACCCCTGATTCCTCGCGCTTTTGGAAAGCAGATACTTACGAGGAACGCTTCGATAGTGGCGAAGAGCCGGAGAATTTCGATAAAGAGTTCATCCGAATGGCGTATGTCGCTCTCGGTTTCCAGGGTGAAGGAGATCCCCCCGCCATTCCCAACGATTTGTGGATCGCTGCCAGTCAGCGCTATATCACGATATTCGAGCGGCTTACGGGTGAGACTTTTGTGCCTGCCAGCTATCCCGTTGCCCCACGCTTAAAAGCCAATCTCAAGCAGGCAGGCTTGATATGAGTAAGCCCCTTGTAGTTATCATAATGGGTTCCAAAGCGGATGCAGCTCACAGCCAAAAGATAGCCGAGGCAGCCCTTCAGTTCGGCTTGGATGTGGTGCAGCGAATTGGTTCAGCACACAAGACCCCAGCCCATGTTTTAGAATTTCTGGCAGAATACGAAGCAGATGCCCGTGCAAAAGTCTACATGACCGTAGCCGGGAGAAGCAACGCTCTTTCCGGATTTGTGGATGGGGCAGTCAGTGCGCCGGTAATTGCCTGTCCGCCTCCAACCGATGCATTGGGCGGTGCAGACCTGTATTCCTCATTACGTATGCCCTCCGGAATTGCCCCGGCTGTGGTTTTAGAGCCTGCTAACGCAGCCTTGCTGGCAGCCAAGATATTGGGTTTGGTCGATGCACAAGTGCACCAGCAGGTGTTAGCTTTTCAACAGCAACAAGTAAAGAAGGTGATTGATGATGACGC
>JBDKUB010000438.1:0-4695 GCA_039679915.1 Anaerolineaceae bacterium | reverse complement strand
GGCTTGTTCGACCGTGGCATCCTGCGTCAAGGCATGTGGGCAGACATGGTCGTCTTCGACTTGGCTCGCATCCATGATCGGGCGACCAATCTTTACCCCCATACTTACCCCTTCGAAAATTATCCTCATCAATACCCTGAAGGTATCGATTATGTATTCGTCAACGGCGAATTGGTAGTAGAGCAGGGTGAACACACAGGCGCTTTACCGGGTAATGTGCTGCGTCATTCGATCGCCTGATATCATTATATTTCTACACTCACGGTAAGTGGCAATTGGAAAACTCAAGGTGTCACAGTTTTCCACAATTATTTTTGTTGATGATTTTTCGATTGGTCAGACATTTCAAACCAAGCATTTTTCGCTTTATCAATTTTACACTCGACTTTTTCTCTTCATTGGTGGAGCTTGCTCCCCTTACTCATTCCCCTTCCCTCATCTTCAGGCTTGAAGTATCATTGAAGCCATTAAGAAAACTATGGAAGAACCGAGCGTCTTAGATTACGTTAAATCACGGCTGGCTTTTTGGCGCAAAGAAAAGGTGGTCTTGCCTGCCGAAATCAGCCCCGAATCAACCGAAGTGCCCCCGCAGCAGCCTGTGCCTGTCCCGGCGCTGCCGTCTATGATGGAACCTGCCAAAGAGTTGAGTTCGATTTCCATCCAACGAGAAACCAGCGAAGAAAAAATACTCAGCATATCGGCTTCCTATGAGGCTCAGGTAAAGGCCTCTGAAAAAATCTCTCGGCGCTTCCCTTGGGTGGGTTTGGTTACGCTGCTGCTCGGATTGATCGCTCAGTTCGGTCTGGAACCCCCTGAACGGGATTATAAATTGCCGGTATTTTTTTATGGAATGGCAGCCTTGGGCGTCGTCTTATCAGTGCGCCGCGGCGATTGGCATATACCAGCCTTGCCCGAGGTGGAAGAGAACGGAAAGCCATTAAAGGCACAAGCGGGAACGTTTATCATCGGTTGCGTAACAGCCGTAATTGCATTTATTTCTTTTGGTAAAGGTCTTATCTCTGCGAACGAATTTCAGTTCACAACCTTCAATGTGACTTTATGGTTGGTCAGCTTATTTTCCTTCATTTGGGCATTTTGGTTGCACGAAGTGGATTGGAAAGCTGCCTCGAAGCGATGCCTATCCTTATTAAGTGCGCACCACTGGCAAATTGTTTTTTCCCGAGAGACTCTTTTGGTGGTGGCGACTATAGCTGTCATACTGTTCTTCCGTCTGTATCGGCTCGATGATGTGCCACCCGAAATGGTGAGCGACCATGCTGAAAAGTTACTCGATGTGAGCGATGTGCTCAATGGTCAGCATCCGATATTCTTTACCCGCAACACTGGTAGAGAAGCTTTTCAATTCTATCTAACAGCCGCGATTGCTTTGATTTTTGGTACGGGGGTCAGCTTCCTCAGTTTAAAAATCGGCACCGTACTGGCAGGTTTGGTTACCCTCCCCTATATCTATTTGCTCGGCAAAGAAATGGGCGGGAGGCAAGCTGGCTTTTACGCGATGTTATTTGCCGGAATTGCCTATTGGCCGAATGTAATTTCGCGCATCGGATTGCGCTTTGCTTTGTACCCGCTATTCACAGCCCCGGTAATGTATTACCTGGTGCGCGGTTTGCGTCGTTCCCGGCGCGCCGATTTCATCCTGGCAGGGATTTTCCTGGGTTTGGGGCTGCACGGCTATTCCCCTTTCCGGGTCGTTCCTCTGGTAGTTTTGGTTGGGGTGGGATTGTATTTGGTGCACCGCCAATCGTCCACAGCCCGCCGCCAAGCCATGATTGGATTATTCGTGTTGGTTCTCTTTTCGTTTATTATCTTTCTGCCACTGTTACGTTATGCCATTGCCAACCCGGAAATGTTTAACTACCGCGCCATGACTCGTTTAGGGACACTGGAGAAGCCTCTGGATGCGCCAGCCTGGTTGATTTTTCTGAAAAATTTGTGGAACGCTCTGGTCATGTTCGCCTGGGATAACGGCGAGGTTTGGGTGGTTTCGGTAACCCACCGCCCGGCATTGAGCGTTGTCTCGGCGACTTTGTTCCATTTGGGATTGGTCTTGGTCGCTTTTCGTTATTGGAAGCAACGCGCCTGGCAGGACCTATTCCTCGTCATTTCTATTCCTTTGTTATTGCTCCCTTCCATTCTATCGCTGGCGTTCCCCAGTGAAAACCCTATCCTGAACCGCACCGCGGGTGCCTATGTACCCGCGTTCGTATTGGTCGGAATAGCCCTTCAAGGCTGCTTATCCGGTTTACGTCGGGCTTGGGCGCCTCTTCGGGGGACAGTTCTGGCTTTCGGGGTGGGATTATTGCTCTTCGTCATGTCTGCTGGTCAGGATTATCAGCTCGTTTTTGATAAATGGCAGCAAGATTATCTGGTTTCTTCCTGGAACACCTCGGAGATGGGCAATGTTTTTGGATATTTCACCCGCACGATTGGCACTCCTGAGACAGCCTGGGTGGTAGCTTTTCCATATTGGGTGGATACCCGTCTAGTTGGTATTCAAGCAGGATATCCCACCCTAGATACAGCGATCGACCCTGCCCGTCTGCCCGAGACGCTCGCGGAACCCCGCCCTAAGTTATTCCTGATTAAATCGGACGATGTGACCGATTTGGAAACGCTGCAAACCCTTTATCCTAACGGGTCGTTTTCGCAATATAAATCGAAAGTGGAAACAAAAGACTTCTGGATGTTCTTTGTCCCACCAGCTTATTCGCAGCCTTAAGGTGCTATGAACCAAGATCAAAACGAACCGATAGAGCCCATCGAAGAAGAAAAGTCTGAACCAACCAGACGTTCTCATTCCTGGATATATTTTGTCATATTTTGTTATATCCTGATAGGTGCTGCCTATTTCCGCTTCACGGGTATTCAATGGGGGGAGGAACAAAACTTACACCCCGACGAACGCTTTCTGCTAGGGGTTGGCAGCGCTATTTCCCCGGTTGAAAGTATCTCGGATTATTTCGATACGGCTACATCCTCGCTGAATCCACACAACCGTGGCAATGGCTTTTATGTATATGGCACGCTATTCATGTTCATCACCCGCTATGCTGTAGAGTGGATTTACGGATATTCCAATTATAATGAAATGGCCATGGTGGGCAGACCGCTTTCCGCCATGGCGGATTTGTTTACGGTACTATTAGTTTATCTAATTGCTTCCCGCCTGTATAATCGACGCGCCGGATTATTGGCAAGCGCATTCTATGCTTTTGCGGTATTACCTATTCAGCTTTCACACTTTTTCAAAGAAGATACCTTCACCAATGTATTCACCTATCTGGCAGTTTATCTGGCAGTCTTGATATTTACCCATCCGCTGAAAGCCAATTATAACCAGTATGATAATGTCGACCTCACCAATTCTGGTAAGGAGAAATGGTGGGAGGCTGTCCGCCAATTCATCAAGCATCCTTATTTCAAGCTGAGCTTTTGGTTTGGGGTCGCTTTAGGTTGTGCGGTTTCCTGCAAAATCAGCGCTGCGCCGGCGGCTGTCTTGTTGCCGGCTGCTTTCCTTTTGAGAGGGCTTAAAGAGAAATGGCTGAGCGACACTAAAGTCTTGGAAAAACGTCTGTTCGAAGCATTCCTGTATTGCGTTTTCGGGGCGGTGGTAAGCTTTTTGGTTTTTCGCGTGGCACAACCGTATGCCTTCAGTGGTCCGGGGTTCTTCGGGATGAAACCCAACCCACTCTGGGTGCAAAATATCCAGGAACAGCGCCTCCAGAGCACCGGTGATGTAGATTTTCCCCCTGCACTCCAATGGGCGCGCCGTTCCGTATTTTTTTCCTTTAAAAACATGACGATTTGGGGCTTAGGGCTGCCCCTGGGGATATTTGCCTGGGCAGCTTTTCTGCTGGCAGGATGGCGCATGCTCAAGGGGAATTGGCAAAGCCATGCTTTGCTATGGTGTTGGACGGGAGCTTATTTTGTCTGGCAATCCATGGCAAACAATCCAACCATGCGCTATAACCTGGCAGTCTATCCGGGGTTGGCCATCTTTGCCGGCTGGTTGGGAATGGCTTGCTTTCACCGGAAAGAATCGGATGAAGAAGATGAGTCATCCGAAGAAACAAAATCATCAAAATCTTCCTGGAAAGAAAAAGCTGCTGCTGTAATCCGCCCGCTAGGGAGTGTCATAAAATTCATTTTGCCTATCCTGGTCTTAGCGCTCACATTTGCCTGGGCATTTGCTTTCACCCGAATATATAACCGCCCGATTACCCGGGTGGCTGCTTCGCGCTGGATATATCAGAATGTCCCCGGGCCAATCAATCTGCACATTCAAACCCAAGATGGGATGTTCAATCAGATTCTGGCATTCCAGGAAGGTCAGGTCGTTCGCGCCGATCAGCCATATCATTCGCGGTTCGAAGCCAAAGCCGATGGCGAGCTAACCGAGGTATATTTAGCCTATGTGCACGACCAAGCCGGTATACCAGCCGTCAAAAAAGTCCAGCTTATTCTTCTAGGTGAGAATGATAACACCCTCCTGGCATCGGCATCCCTTGCCTCTGATTTTATTCCGATCGACGACCCGCGCGGCGAAGGTTATGCGATTAGCCTGCCGCAACCCGTCTCTGTTAAAAAGGGGAAGTCTTACGCGCTGGATATAATCATCGAAGATTCACCGGCAGAGCTGGTGATCGCCGGTTCTGCGCCTGCTAATGAAAGCTC
>JBDKUB010000566.1:0-4045 GCA_039679915.1 Anaerolineaceae bacterium | reverse complement strand
TCCTCGAAAAATTCTATTCAGTGAAACAATAGTTCAGATGAAACGACGTTTCTGATAATTATTGGTAGAATTGAGGGGAAAATACACCTGTTGGAAAAAACCTTATGTCATCGAATACATATAATATCGCTTATCTACAAGCCTGCCTGGCAGAGATGGAGAATTACCTGCTTTCGTCTACGCTATACGGTCAGTTGCACACCAAAGCGCCGGCTGGCGAACCGCCCTTTGCCAGCTTAACCCTTGGGAATGTCCTTCTTGCCAGGCAAGAATTGCGCAGCCGTTCACTTGATGAGAATCTATCAATGTTGTTCCAGGATTTGGAAAGCCGCCTGGACATGATGCGCTCGCAGTGGTTTGTGGCATGGGAGGAGAAAATCAAGCGGGAATACCCAGCTCGGCTGCGCCAATGGGGCTTCTTCTTGGACGAATTTCGCCGTCGACCGGAAAAGTACGCCGACCGTTACCCTTACGAGGTGCGCCAGAGAGTAATCGTAGAATTGTTGGGAATAGAGGTGCAGCAGGCTGCGGAGGATAATCGCGAAAAGCTGCTTGCCCTGGATGAGGCGTTGAGGAAAGATTTTGTGGAGGGAGAGTTTGTATGGGATGAGGAAATGAAAGATGGCTTTCCGAAGGAAGTTTATTGGTATTTGTGGGGGAGGGTTGAAGTGAAAACTCCATAAAAACTGGTCTAATAAGCTGGGTTTTTACACCGGCAGCCCCTCCAGCTTCATGATCTTCAGTGCATTGGTGGTCGGGCTGGCGCCGGGGCGGATGCGGTAGTCGAACACCATGCGCCCATCTAGGACTTCATCGCGGAAGTGGTAGTTATGCAGGGCATCGATTTGTTCGGCAAGCTCTGCCAGGGTCAGGTCGTGGGTAGCAATGACGCCAGCCCCATTCTTGCCGGTCAAGGCTCGAATGTAAGCCGCACTGCCTTCCTGGCGCTCGCGGTGGTTGGTGCCGCGGAATATCTCATCGATAAGAAAAAACAGGGGATAAGGGCTTTCCATTTCGAGCGCGTCCAAGAGCTCTTTCAGGCGGCGAACCTCGGCGTAGAAATAAGAGATGCCATCGGTAAGTGAATCGCTGAGGTGAATGCAGGTGAAAATGCGGAAAGGAACACCCTGCATCTGGCGGGCGACCACGACGCTGCCACAATATGCCATGACGAGATTGATCCCCAGTGTGCGCAGGAATGTGCTTTTTCCCGACATGTTCGAACCGGTAATGATGGCAACTTCACCCAGGCGGCCGAGGGTGAAATCGTTGCACACCCGGGCTTCATCGCGCAGCAAGGGATGGCCGATATCTTGAACTTGCATCAAGGGTAGCTTTGAGGCGTCGGATAGCGATACGATTTTGGGGAATTGAAAATCGGGATTGAGATAAGCGTAATTCGCTAGAGAACTCAAGGCTTCGATTTCGTAAAAAGTATCCAGCCACTTGGGAAGCCATTGGCGCAAAGTGAATTTACTGTTTTCGAGCTGGCAGGCAAAGAACAAATCCCATGGGACGAGAATATTAAGCAATAGCCAGATGATCTGATTGCGTTGAATACTGGCAGCCGAGGCTATGAAATAAATTTTTCTAAGCAGGCGGGAGGGCGTTGTTTCAGGCTTAGAAAACACAGCGCACAAGCGTCCTATGGCAGAATTGGGCGGATAGGGATATTTCTCGAGGTAGATTAGTAAAGGCCGGAAGTTTCCCAATTCATGCCAAAGATCATAAGCGTCGTCGAATAGATCACGAAACGATTGGTATTTGAACAGATAAATCGCCGAATATATAATGAATGAAATAATCCAAAAGGGGGGTAAGAACGAAAAAATATTCAGCAAGAATAAACTAATGTTGATGATTGCCAGAATAGCCAATGTCAGGGTCGAATTTTTAAGCGAAGCCTGCTTGGGTTGTTTTTCCAGCCAGTTCAATAGAGGGTCGCCATCCAAAGGAGGCTCGCCGTCTTTATGTTCGATTTTCGATATGAGCGATAGCTGCTTGCGCAAACCGGGTAAATCCGTCAATTCTTGGACCAATTCTTGCCGGTAGTTAATGTCTGGCACATCCGGGGTAAGGGTTAACAGCCATTGTCTTAACCGTAAAGATCCGCCGCGGGAAACGGCTGTATCCAAAAGGTGCATGAGCGAACGCGGTCCGGTGATATTCAGGTCGATTTCAAAGGGATGATGCGCATCAGAGTTTTCGATTGCTGCCAGAGGAATATTCGACCAATCCAGATTCATACGCGAGACCTGGCTGGTGGTGTGATTGATCAATAATTTACAGCGTTTGATCTTTTTATTGATACGCCGATGGAGAAATACCACTCCCATGAAGATTGCGAAGGAAAACACCAAGGCTCCTCTTCCTAACCAATCCGTACCATATTGGAATGCTAAAAACGTAAAAATTCCTCCAGCAATCAGCACTCCCAGACGAATCCAGGGGAATATATTTTCACGCTTTTCAAGGCGCATCAGCATCCGCGCTAAGCGTTCGATATAACGCATGTGGGTGGTATGGCGTATTTGTTTGAGGGGTGTATTCATAAGACTTCCGATGAGAAACTGAATTAATTATCGAGTGTGGGATAGAACATCATCAAAATGGCCCATATTGAATGATCATCCCAATCCACAAGAATAACAGAGTTAACAACCCGACCCAAAGCCACAAAGGTAAGGTCCATTTCAACCAACGGGGATAGCTCACCATGGATAATCCTAAACATATAAGAAGGACAGGATTGGTAGGATATGCGAGGTTCGAAAAGCCATCCCCAAAGCAATACGCAGTAACCGTCAATTGGCGGGTAATGCCGACCATGTCCGCCAGGGGAACCAGTATCGGAATCAACAAGAACGCTTTGGCGGATCCGGAAGAAATGAAGAATTCAATCACCAGGGCTAAGATATAAATCAGAATGAGAGCCAGGTATGGACTGGTTTGTGCCAGGGGAAGCGAGATGCGGTATAAAATGGTATCGATGATGCCTCCCTGAGCAACGATATATTTAATGCTGGCAGCCATCAAGATCAGGGGAATGGCTGGAGCAATCCCGGATAATCCATCCATTATGGCTTTGACGAGTTTTTTACCACCCATATCAGCAAACAAACCGCAGCCAATTCCGGCGAAGAAGAACAATATCCCCACAATCGGCATTGTGTAGCCGCTAAGGGCAGGGATAAATGGACCAGAAAATAATACAGCTAGGATGAGTACAATGAATACAAATAACCAGGTGATGGATTTTCGGTAATTTTTTTGTTCACCATCCGAATTATCCAAACGTAAATGAGCGTATCTCAGCCGGGTGGTTTGGTCTTCGAGGAATACCGGAGAGGCTTCAGGGGTCCTTTCGATGCGCTTGGCATACCTTACCAGGAAAAATGACAGGATGATATAAATGCCAATGAAAATTAAAACACGCAGCCAGGCTCCTGAAAACAGTGGTAATTGGGCAATTTTTTGCGCTACGCCAATTGTGAAAGGGTTGGTGATGGCTGCTGAAAAACCCATATTAGTCGCCAGAACACTCATACCTAACCCAACCAGAGCATCCCATCCTAGCGAGTAAGAAAGGGCAATCATCAACGGTACCAATGGGACTACTTCTTCGAATATCCCGAAGAATGCCCCAAGCATCATAAAGAAGAAGCTGATGATCAACAGTAGTGAATATTTTTTCCCTGAATAACGCTGAACGATGCGCCCCAACCTATATTTTAGGATACCGCTTTTGTCCATGATGGCGAACGCCACACCAACCAGCAACAGGAAAACGATGATGGTGATGACGGTTAGACCGTCTGCGCTCCAAAGCACTTCCAGAGGTGCGGTAATCCAACGCCAGACCGGATAGACAGGCTTCTCGATAAAGCGGAATGAGTCCGGGTCAATCAACTCTCTCCCTTCGACGAGGCTCCTATCGAACATACCGGCTGGTACGATGCGGGTTAATATGCCAGCCGCTATCATCAAAGATAAAAGGATTCCCACCGATTGTAAAAATGCTTTTTGGCTAATTTGAGCGCCGGCT
>JBDKUB010000537.1:0-8915 GCA_039679915.1 Anaerolineaceae bacterium | reverse complement strand
TGGGTTATGGCAAAACAGAAGTGGCTTTAAGGGCTGCCTTCAAAGCCGTGATGGATAACAAACAGGTGGCTATACTCGTTCCCACTACAGTCTTAGCGCAGCAACATTATGATACATTTCGACAGCGACTCACCGCTTTTCCGGTCGAAGTGGAAATGCTTTCCCGCTTCCGCACGCCATCTGAACAGCGCGAGATTATTAAAAAATTAGAAAAAGGAAATATTGATATCATCATTGGCACCCACCGCTTGCTTTCCTCCGATGTACAGTTCAAAGATTTAGGCTTATTGATCATCGATGAAGAACAGCGTTTTGGCGTCACCCATAAAGAAACCCTGAAGAAGATGCGCACCGAGGTCGATGTATTGACATTAACAGCCACGCCGATCCCGCGCACGCTCTACATGGCATTGACCGGCGTCCGTGACATCTCGACCATTAACACCCCGCCCGAAGAACGCCTGCCGGTCAATACGTATGTCGGTCCCTATCATCCCAATCTGGTACGCCGGGCGGTGGTACGCGAACTCGAAAGAGGTGGGCAAGTTTTCTTTGTTCATAACCGAGTGCAAACAATCCAAGGTATGCGCCGTCATTTGGAGCAATTAATCCCTGAAGCTCGCATCGCTGTTGCACACGGTCAAATGCCAGAAAACGAGTTATCAGAACGAATGAAACAATTCACCCGTGGTGAAGTGGATATTTTGCTAAGCACCTCTATCATCGAATCGGGATTGGACATTCCCAATGCCAACACCCTGATCGTCGATCGGGCAGATACCTTTGGCTTAGCACAACTGTATCAGTTGCGTGGTCGTGTCGGGCGCGGCGCCCAACGTGCTTATGCCTATTTCTTCCGCCACACGCGTAAACTACCCACATTGGAAGGGCAACAGCGCCTGGATACCATTGCAGAAAATACCGAATTGGGCGCCGGTTATTCCGTGGCAATGCGCGATCTGGAAATTCGCGGTGCCGGAGATATTTTAGGCACCCGCCAACACGGTCATATTGCTGCTATCGGCTTCCATCTATATACAAAATTACTGGCACAAGCAGTCAAACGCTTACGCCAAGAAAGTCCGCTGCCGTTGCCCGATGCGCAATTAATCTCCGAAATCGAAAATGGCGGCTTGGTCAATGTAGATCTTCCTCTCCAGGTAAGTATCCCGCCTGATTATGTCCCACAAAAAAGTATGCGGTTGCGATTATATCGTCGATTGGCTAGTGCACCCTCTACCAGTGAATTAAAGGACCTGGAAGACGAATTCGTTGATCGTTTTGGTGATTTACCGGACACAGTTCGAAATCTCTTTTTTCAATTAAAGGTTAAAATACTAGCTGAACAAGCTGGCTTATCTTCGATAACCAGCGAAAATGGTCAATTGGTACTGCGCTTTCCGGAAGGAAAATTACCTCAAAGCATTCCCAATCTCAATCCAGCTATCCGCATTGGGAAAACCGCCTTGTGGCTTCCCTATAAAAATCATCCGGATTGGGTTGATATTATTGACGAAACCTTGCAGTTATTAAACTTTCGAAATCATGCGTGATATTCCACTTTCAAAAAGGATATTCGACCTCGTTCTAACCATCCCCGGAGTCATTGTGATTTCTCCGTTGCTGTTGGTCATTTCATTATTGATTTTATTGATCGATGGTAAACCTATCTTTTTTGTTCAGTATAGACCCGGCCTGCAGGGTAAGTTATTCAAAATTTATAAATTCCGTACCATGACCAATGGTCTAGATGATGAAGGAAATTTATTGCCCGATTCGCACCGCATCACCCGTTTGGGAAAATTCCTGCGTTCCACAAGCCTGGATGAATTACCAGAGTTGTATAATGTCCTCCGTGGCGAAATGAGCCTGGTTGGGCCAAGACCTTTGCTGCCACAATATATGGACCGCTATACCCCAGAACAAGCCCGTCGTCATGAAGTATTACCCGGTATAGCCGGATGGGCGCAAGTCAATGGCAGGAATGCCCTCTCATGGGAAGACAAATTCCGTTTAGACGTGTGGTATGTGGATCATTGGTCTTTGTGGTTAGATATAAAAATCCTGTTCAAAACCTTCTACCAGATATTGAAACGTGAGGGCATCAGTCAGCCTGGGCACGCTACCGCAGAAGAATTCATGGGGTATCAGCAACATGAATAATTCTTCGATTTACCGCAGTTTATACCGAATTCGGCTGTTCGAAACGAGAGTATTGGATAATTTTTCGAGGGGGATATTCAAAGGTACCACCCATACCTGCCTTGGACAGGAAGCCAATGCCGTCGGCGTTCTCGCCAAACTCGACGCGGATGATATCGTTTTTAGCCATCACCGTTGCCATGGGCATTACCTAGCATACGGGGGAGATATGCGTGCTCTGTTCGCGGAACTCTTGGGAAAATCTACCGGCGTCTGCGGGGGAAGAGGCGGCTCGCAACATTTGCATTGGAGAAATTTCTATTCCAATGGTATCCAAGGCGGGATTGTCCCCATCGCTACAGGAATGGCATATGCGGAAAAATGTCAAAACCGTTCCACAGTGACCATCGCTTTTTTGGGCGATGGCACCTTCGGCGAAGGTGTGATCTATGAAGCATTCAACATGGCTTCATTATGGCAGGTGCCTGTCCTTTATGTCATTGAAAACAACCGCATTGCTCAAACTACACCCATTGAATTAGCAATGGCTGGAAGCATTTCTTCCCGTTTCGATGCATTCGGTATCCAAACGACCGAACTCGATACCAGCGATGTTTTGGAAATATTATCGACAGCGCAACCAATTATCGATGGAATCAGACTGCATGGTAAACCTCAGGCTTTGATTTTGAACACGTATCGTTTCGGACCTCACTCCAAAGGCGATGATACCCGCTCGGAAGCCTATCTCGCTGAAATAAAATCGGTGCGTGATCCTATATTAATTCATGGAAAACGCCTTGAAGCAGAAGAACGCTGGATGATCGAGCAAGAGGTCACCCAAGAAGTGGATACTGCTTATCAACAAGCGCTGCAGGATCCTTTTCCATCAGTGGAATCCTTCAGCATGTAATACACGACGAGACAATCACTTTCAATGAACAATACTGTTCTAGCTTCTCTCAATTCGGCGCTTCATCAGGCATTTGCCCAGGATGAAAAAGTATATTTATTGGGTGAAGATGTACTTGATCCATATGGGGGGGCATTCAAAGTCAGCCGCGGGTTATCCCAAGCTTTTCCCCAACGCGTCATCACTACCCCCATTTCGGAAGCGGGCATTGTGGGTGTCGCGACAGGGATGGCACTGCGCGGTTTGCACCCCATCGTCGAAATCATGTTCGGGGATTTTTTAACCCTCGCTGCGGATCAAATCATCAACCACCTCTCTAAATTCCACTGGATGTACAACAGCCAGGTCCAGTTACCACTGGTTATCCGCACGCCGATGGGCGGGCGGCGTGGTTATGGGCCAACCCACAGCCAAAGCCTGGAAAAAATATTTTTGGGCATACCCGGCTTGCGTGTGGTTGCACCTACGGTTTTCGGTGATCCTGGCGCTCTGCTATGCGATGCCATATTGAATTCTCAAGAGCCCACCCTGTTCATCGAGAATAAGCTGCTCTATCCGCTGCCTGTTAAAAACGCAAACGATCTTGCAGAATTCGATGTGATAACCACTAATTCTAACGCCAGCCACTCACCCATCTGCGGAGGTAATCATCAAGGTTCAAGGATGGCTTTTACAGTTTCCGTTCATGGTGCACCTTCCCCTAAGCTGACCCTCGCGGCTTATGGATATATGGCTGAATTGGCGTTGAAAGCGCTCTATCGACTGGCATATGAGCATGAAGTATTTGCAGAATTGATCGTCCTCACCCAATTAGCACCTTTCGATATGTCCCCGGTGATCTCTTCGGCTGAAAAAACAGGTCGGCTGCTGGTCATGGAAGAAAGCAACCTTACTTTAGGTTGGGGCGCAGAAGTGGTCGCTAGAGTAGCTGAGGCTTCGGGTAATCACTCTATACAATTCCGGCGGCTGGCTGCCAAAGATTTTCCTGTACCAGCCTCTCCTCCACTGGAAGAGTCTTTATTTCCGGGTGAAGAAGATATCATCCAAGCAAGTTTGCAATTATCGGGCAAATCAAAGGATTAACCTCTATGACAAATCAATCCATCCTGGCGGTAAAAGCACCTCTGGTCAACCCTAATGAACCCATAGCTTTGTTAGCCTCCCTGCATGTAGTCGAAGGGCAAAGAGTTGCCAAAGGTGATTTGCTTTGTTCGTTGGAAACCACCAAATCGGTTATGGAATTAGTAGCTGAGAGGGATGGTTTTATCCTTGAATTGCGATTTCGGGCTGGAGAAAACATTCCGGCTGGGGAAACATTATGCTATATTGCGCCATCCCTCGCATCGAAAGCTGAACTCATCTCGACTTCACCAAAAATTCAGGAAGCCCAAGGGGCTGACGGATTGCCTTCTGGATTACGCATCACCCAGCCAGCCCTCGCTCTTGCTAGGGAAAACCAGCTCGACCTGGCGCAATTTCCAATTGGGCCATTGGTAACCGAAAGCATGGTCCGAGCGGCACTGACAAAATCGGCCTCAATCAAAACACAAACAATGGTCAGACCATCCGACCTACATATCGTAATCATCTTTGGCAGCGGCGGGCACGGTAAGACGATCGTCGATTTAATCCGCACAACGAAAGCTTTCCATATCGCCGGTTTTATAGACGATAACAAACACAAAGGCGAGAAGGTCATGGATATTCCTATCCTGGGCGGTGAGGAAATATTGCCCGATTTATTAGAGCAGGGTATTTGTCAGGCGGTCAATGCGGTGGGTGGCATCAATAATATTCAAAGCCGCATCGAAGTCTTCGAACGGTTGGCGCAAGCCGGCTTCTCCTTCCCAAGCCTGGTGCACCCCGCCGCGTTTGTCGAACCCAGTGCCCAGCTTTCACCCGGAGCCCAAATTTTTACTCATGCCTATGTGGGTAGCGATGCCAAGCTAGGGTTAGGCGTCATCGTCAACACTGGTGCCATCGTCTCGCACGATTGCATGATCGAGGATTATGCCAATATCTCGCCGGGCGCTATGCTTGCCGGTGAGGTTTCAGTCGGTGAAGCAACCTTGATCGGCATGGGTGTCACAGTCAATTTGCAAGTAAAAATTGGGAGTCGGGCGCGGATTGGCAACGGCGCCACTGTGAAAAGCGATGTGCCTGATTTTGGGGTCGTTAGAGCGGGGACAGTCTGGCCGGATAAAATAAAATCTTCGCTCTAACCAGAATTCTCAGGGAATACCACCTCTTCTTTACCGGAGAGAATCTCTTCGATCCGTTCCACGACGATATTCAGATGCTTCGGCTTATGTACAAAATCCAAATCGTCGGTGCGGATGGTAAGCACCGGACAGAGATCGAAGGAATTCAGCCAATCATCATAAAACGAATCCAGCAGTTCCAGGTAATCCTCCGAGATGCCTGTTTCCATATTGCGGGCACGCCGCTTAATCCGCTCCATAAGCATCGGCACTGGCGCTTTCAGGTAAATTAGCAAATCCGGCGCTGGCAGTTTCGACACAACCAGGTCGAACACCCGCCGATACGACATATAATCCCTTTCGCTGAAATTGCCCATGTGGTTCAATGCCCGCGAAAAAATATAAGCGTCTTCATAAATACTGCGGTCCAGGATAGCCGACTGCCCCGAATTAGCCATATCCAGATGCAACTGAGCCCGGTGACCAAGGAAAAATATCTGCAGTTGGAACGCCCAGGCGCGCATATCTTTGTAGAAATCCGCCAGGTATGGGTTATCCACCACCGATTCGAAGGCGGTCATATACCCCAGCCGCTCGCCTATCCGCTCGGTTAAAGAAGTCTTGCCAGCGCCGATGTTTCCAGCAACAAGGATTAGTCGTTTGGTCATATTTATTCTCTTTGGGAAATCGCTGATTAGCACTCGCTGAACCCGCAAGCGTAGCACTTACGGCAGCCTTCTTCATTAATAAGTGCTGCCTGACCGCATTCGGGGCAAAGATCGCCAATGCGCTGAGATCGTTCTTCGGGTAGTTCTTCCAATAGTGGCAACGATATGGTATTTTCTTGGCTCGCCCGATTCCCATTATCGTTCATGGTATTGTGAACAGGTAAATGGGTCTTGGAAGATTCACTTTCTAGATAATCAGCAATCACCCGCGCCACACCATCCGGCAATGAACGCACCCGATTTGGACCGAATCCCAAAGACCGTCCACCTCCAATCCCTGAAAGCTGACGGTACACTTCACGTAAGCGTTCCCGCGGTGTTACGGGTGAAACCAAGCGCAGAATATAGGAAATCAATCGACCAATAGCTTCAGAGACTGCCGCAGTATCCGAACCTGCCTTGGCGGTATTGATAAATATTTCGAACGGTTGGTCATCGCCGTTTTGATTAATCGTGATAAAGGCTTTACCAAGCGGGGTATCGATATTGTAAGTGTAGCCATGTAAAAATCGCGGCCGAGGTTTCTTCTTATCCGGCCAAAGCACCATCTGCTCCATAGAATCAGCCATGGATTTCTGTTTCACCGTGGCATTCGTCTCCAGCACAACCTTGTTCCGCGATCCGGTCACATATACCGTAATGCCTTTGCAATTCAATTCCCATGCCAACTTGTAAGCTGTAGCAACATCCTCCTCGGTGGCATGAGCCGGAAAGTTGATTGTTTTGCTTAAACTGTTATCCACGAAAGCCTGCAGAGCCCCCTGCATGCGCACATGCTCTTCTGCGCTGATATCGCTGGAAACAACAAAAGTGTGTCTGAGAGATTCAGGTAGCTCGGCTATATTTTGACATGTGCCATGCTCCATGATATGAGCGAGGATGGATGCATGGGCTTCCCCTTCTATTCCTGCCTGCTCCAAAGCTTTTTCGAATAGTGGGCTAGTATATGTCAATTGAAGGTCTTCCCCGTGATCATTGACATGACGCACATATGCCAAGGCAAACACCGGTTCGCAGCCATATCCCTCACACCCGGCTACTGTGGCGATGGTGCCCGTAGGAGCAATGGTGGTTTGCGCTGCATTGCGAATGCCGTATTGCTTGATTCCCTGGACGATGAGGTTCCAATCCAGCGATGGGCGCTTCCAATCTCGAGTATAGGGTATAAAGGATTTCGGCGGTTGCCAGGTTAAATTACGCGGATCGTAGATGCTGCCGCGTATCGCAGGGAAGGAATCGCGGGCTTTCGCCAGCTCAATGCTGGTGTGCATGGCGTGGTATCGAATAAACTCCATCACCTGGGAAGCAAATTCTTCCCCTTCCTTGGATCCATACCGAATGCCAACATGGTACATTAGATCCGCCAAACCCATAATGCCCAATCCTATCCGTCGGTTTCGCATAGCAGCTTCACGCAATTGCGGTACAGCCGGGACATACGCGTTAGCATCGATCACATCATCCAAAAATCGGGTCGAAAGCGCCACGCTTTGGCGGAGCAATTCCCAATCCACATTTCCATTGGGAGCGAAATGCTGCGCCAGATTTAACGAACCCAGGCAACAATTTTCATAAGGTCCTAACCATTGTTCACCACATGGGTTCGTCGCCTCAAGCTGATAAAGATGCGGCACAGGATTATCTCGGTTGGCAGCATCGATGAATAATAATCCGGGCTCCCCATTATGATGGGATTGCTGCACGATTTTTTCGAATAATTCTCGCGCTTGCACGGTTTTATAAACTTTGATGGGAATGCCGGCTTTTTCGGCTTGCTCCAGGGTACCGCTGAATCCGCTGTAATCCAATGAAGTGACATCGGGAAAGCGCAAGTCCCATACATCATCTCTCTGTACGGCTTCCATGAATTTATCGATGATGCCAACAGAAATATTGAAATTGGTTATGGCATTTTCATCTGTTTTACAGGTAATGAATTCTTCGATATCCGGATGGTCGACGCGTAATACTGCCATATTGGCGCCGCGCCGGGTTCCCCCTTGGGCAATCTCACCAAAAGCCCGATCGTAAACCCGTAAAAATCCCACCGGTCCGGTGGCTTCTCCGGCGGATGATTTAACCAGAGTCCCTTTAGGACGTAACCGCGAGAAAGAAAACCCATTACCACCGCCCGTTTGCTGGATCAGCGCAGCATCCCGCAATGTCTGAAATATCCCCGAGGAATCACGCCCCATGTCATCGCTAATCGGCAAAACAAAACAAGCCGCCAGTTGCCCCAATGGAGTGCCCGCACCGGTAAACGTTGGAGAATTCTGAAAAAAGCGTTTTTTAGTCAAAAGCTCATAATATTGACGGGCGATCTGCAGAGCATCCTCTTCATAAGTCTCTTCCACATGCGCGATATGATAAGCAACCCGCCAAAACATTTCCTCGACGGTTTCGACCGGTTCCCCATCTTTCCCGCGTCGGACATAACGCCGGGTTAGAACCTGACGCGCATTATCTGACAAATCCACAACCGCCAAATCATCCGGCAAAGGAGGCGTAGGTAATAATTCTTTTTTTATACGAGTTTTTGTCTCCTGGCTCATTGATTGCTCCTATACCCAAATTCATCACTTTCCATGGGTCAATCATCCATAGCTCTTTTATCTAGTAATGAAACATTATCCTTCTAAGAGACGATCGATTTCCTGTCGGATGGCTTGTAAATCATCCAATCCAAGGTAAACAATCGCATAACGGATGTAAGCGATTAGGTCCAATTCTTTTAGCCCAGCAATGACCATATCGCCAACGACCCGTGAAGAAACCTCTGCCTTACCCATATTTTGTAACGTGGCTTCGATTTCACCGACCAAGCGCTCGACTTCCTTGGCGGGCACCGGGCGCTTAGCGCAGGCGATCCATATGCCGTGCATCAATTTTTCGCGATCGAATTCTTCGCGACTGCCATCCTGTTTGATGATC
>JBDKUB010000349.1:0-2509 GCA_039679915.1 Anaerolineaceae bacterium | reverse complement strand
TTAATAGCGGAGAGCGAATTTGGATTATCACGGGTCCAAATATGATCGGAAAATCCACTTACCTCAGGCAGGTGGCGCTACTAACTTTGATGGCGCAAATTGGATCGTTTATACCGGCTAAGTCCGCTAGGATGGGTTTGGTAGATCGGATTTTTACGCGCATCGGTGCACAAGATGAAATATTTGCCGGGCAATCCACTTTTATGGTGGAAATGGGGGAAACAGCCAATATCTTGCATCATGCCACTTCTAAAAGCCTGGTCGTTTTGGATGAAATTGGGCGGGGGACCAGCACTTATGATGGCGTCTCGATTGCCTGGGCAGTGGTGGAATATATTCACAACCACCCTCAATTAAAAGCGAAGACATTATTTGCCACCCATTACCATGAATTGATGCAGCTTGCTGACCTATTACCGGGAGTGCGTAATTATAATGTGGCAGTTAGTGAAGCAGATGGACAGGTGGTATTTTTACACAAAATCGTGCCGGGTGGTTCGGACCGTTCGTATGGCATTCATGTAGGTCAGTTAGCTGGTTTACCTCGCCCGGTGGTGCAAAGGGCAGATGAAATTTTGAAACAATTAGAAGCATCCTCCGGGAAAGCTGTCCGCATCAATCCGCAAACTGCCCGGCAGTTGGCGTTATTTCCGGAGACCAATCCTTTGCTTGAGGAACTCAAATCTTTGGACATCAATACTTTGAGCCCTATCGAAGCCTTGAACAAACTGTACGAGTGGCGTAAAACATTCCTCGACAAAGAATAAATTACGATGGTGAGCCGATTAGGATAATCGAAAGCAGAACAACTATTTGTTTGCTTGAATAAACGAGGAAATAATCATTGTATTGGGCAAGTCGATGCCAGCACCTTACATTTCTGGATGGTTGTCAGGTGGTATAGTCTTTATTATAATAATGGCAAATTCAACAAACATTATCCTGGTGTATGATGTTTATGGGTCATATCAATCAATCGAAAAGTGTGGGAACTGCTACCTAAATGAAACAAAATGGAATTTTGTATTTGATGTTGTTGTTCATTTTCTCAGTTATTGTTGTAGGATGCAGTCGGAGAACAACCACCAGTCCATCATCCAGTACGGAGATCAATTCCAACACGATCCAAACAGCCGCAGCGCAAACCCTGGTAGCCCTGGGGACTCAACCTCCAACAACGAGTAGTGATGAAGGACAATATCATATATTTATGCCATCTGTGTTTAATAGTATACAGGGCAGCGAAAACCAGTCGGGTGGACCCTATCCCATCGAAAGCTTAACCGCAACTCCTACAACAACGCCGACCCATACTCCTAAGCCAACTGCGACAAAGATTCCAAACACCCCAACTCCAATCACACCAACTCCCGCACCTTGTCTGGCAGCTAAATTCATTCAGCATATCAACGTACCACCGGGCACGGTATTTACTGGAGGCACTAAATTCACCAAAATATGGAGGGTGCAGAATGTAGGCAGTTGTCCTTGGTATAGCAACTATACCCTGGTTTTAGTCTCGGGGGATGGTATGGGCGGGGGAAGTGATGTTCCCATCAATGCCACGGTTGCACCAGGGCAAACCGTGGATATCCTCATCGACCTCACCGCGCCCAAAAATAATGGAAAATATAAGAGCGCCTGGATGCTTTACAATCTGGCAGGGCAGGTGTTCGGTGTGGGAGATAAAGCGACGGATTATCTGTGGGTGGAAATCAAGGTCGTTAATGCTGCCACAGCTACGTCCAAATCTTCTAAGGCAACCGCGACCTCAAAGCCGAAGGCTACGACCGCACCTACTTCGACCAACCCACCCACCGCTACAAATACGCCAATACCAAGCTTGACAAATACTGAAATCCCATTGCCTACGGATATCCCTCCAACATCTGAAACACCGCTAAGTTAGCTGATTTTTTTCTAAAGAGTTAGATCCGGAAAATGGAAACATTTTCCGGTTCGATTTTAATTGCCCAATAACCTAAATCATCTATCTTATATTCTAGATATAGACTATTGGGTGTTCTTTCTTCTTTGACCAGTTTCATCCGACGGCGAAATTGAAAAGTCACCAGGCTGACGTCCCATTCCCCCTGTTTTACAGGATCAAAATCTTCGGGTGGTGCAAATACCCGTTCAATGGCTGTTTCATTCAGCAATAGACGCAAGATGGCTTCGGGGGTATCGGCTGCCCACAACAGACTGGCTGTCGCCTGTTCTTCAAGCTCCTGCGCGCGTTCCTCGAAGTTCAATTCCCATTGTACAGGTGACCAGATGACAGGCAAGTCATCGGCGTTGATCGTTTGAGGATCGATGATGGACGGCATAAATTCACTCCTGGTATCGTTATTCTTTCAACAACATTCCTGTCAGCATACTCCCGGCAATAGCGCAGGCATCGGTGGGCAAATAGTGAGATATGGAAGCATCGAATAAAATTTTATAAGAGGCTGGAAAATCCTCATCTCCTTGCCAGGCAGCTACCAATAACGGCAAGCGCGGTAGCATC
>JBDKUB010000550.1:0-3162 GCA_039679915.1 Anaerolineaceae bacterium | reverse complement strand
AAGCATTGCATTAGTAACACCCGCATTGAGAAAATGATCAATTTGACTGTTCCCCTGTGCTAACGCGCCCAGTAAAGCTGCCCGATGAGAGATGGATTTGTCCCCTGGACTTTTTACCTTACCCTCCAGCGGGCTGCCCGGCATGATGGTTAACTTCATCTGCCACCTCCCAACATGGTCTCTTGGATGAGCGCTTTTCGGGCTTGAGCAGCTTTTATCATCAGTTCATTCATTTCTCGATCTTTTTGTTTTGTTAATAAATCTACAATCTCATCCAGTTCTATCTGAAATTGATTCAATGCCTTCAGGACATTTTGACGGTTCGTCGAAAGAACATCCATCATCATCGAAGGAGGTGTGCTAGCCAGGCGGGTGGTGCTGCGTAAACCCGGTCCTATCAAAGGTTTTACTTCGGCGGGTAATGAAAGGACTAATGCAGAAGCCACCAAATAGGGGATGTGGCTGGTTGAAGCTGCCCAACGGTCATGTGTTTCTGCATCGATCCAAAATGGATATGCACCCAATATTTTCGCCAGTTGTTCAGCCATCCGGATGGATCTGGGCGATGAGCATGGCAATCGCGTGAAGGCAAATACTGCTTGATTATATATATTAGCATCTGCGTTCTTTAAGCCCAATTCTTCTTTGCCGCACATCGGGTGACCGCCTACTGCATCGAAGCGAGCCGGCAATGATGATAATGCTCGACATATCTCGGTTTTCGTCGACCCTAAATCTAGCACAATGGACGAGCTATCGATCCAGTCTGGCAGATGTTGGATAAATGAAAGTATCGTTTTCACCGGCGTGGCTAAAATGATGAGATCAGCATTTTGAATCACATCCAACGGATTACTGCTGATCTCATCCACGAGATTGAGGTTTTTAGCCAGTTCGCATGTTTCCTCATCGGTTTCGACCGCAGTGAGGCATCTGCAACGTCCGCGTAAGCCCATTGCCATCGATCCCCCCATCAATCCAAGGCCGAAAATCACCACTTTAGTGCTGCTAAAAAAGTCAGGGTCAGCCATTGGTGCACCCTGCGGTTGCATTTGCTTTTATGGGTGCAATACAACGACCGACAGCTTGAGCGACTGCGCTTACCTGGGCTATTAATTCCACAAATCGTTCAGGCTTCAATGATTGTCCCCCGTCAGATAATGCCTTTTCTGGATTAGGGTGAACTTCCACAATCAAGCCATCTGCTCCGGCTGCAATGGCAGCCCGAGCAACGGGAATGACATATTCCCAATTGCCGGTCGCATGGCTGGGGTCGAGGATCACTGGCAGGTGAGTCAAACTTTTGAGCACAGGGATGGCATTGATATCCGTGGTATTGCGGGTAGTCCCCTCGAAAGTACGAATGCCGCGTTCGCACAAGAAAACCCGGCGGTTTCCGTGCGACAGGATATACTCCGCCGACATAAGCAATTCCTCGATGGTCGCCATCATGCCCCTTTTCAATAATGCCGGATGCTGGCTTTCTCCAACCGCGTGCAATAAGGCGTAATTCTGCATATTGCGAGCGCCAATTTGCATTACATCCGCATATTGACTAACCAAGGGCACTTGCTCAGGAGACATGACCTCTGTGACCACCGGTAACCCGGTTTCTTCTCTGGCTTCCGCAAGGATTTCCAGACCTTCTTCGCCTAAACCCTGGAAAGAATAAGGCGAGGTGCGCGGTTTATAAGCGCCTCCCCGTAAAGCATGGGCGCCAGCTTCTTTCACTGCATGAGCTGTTTCGAGCAATTGCGACCGACTTTCCACTGCACATGGCCCAGCAATGATGACCACACCTTCCCCGCCTATCTCGACGCCATCCAGTGAAAAAATCGAATCCTGAGGACTAAATTCCCGCGAAGCCAATTTAAATGGACGGGTTATGGGAACAATCCGATCAACACCCGGCTGATACAAAAATTGATCCTTCAAGACAGGTCTGCCATCGCCAATTGCTCCTATGATGGTCCTTTCTTCCCCTTTGGAAAGGTGAGCGCGCATTCCTAGTTCTTCCACTTTCTCTACGATGTTGTTGATTTGGGTTTCGGTTGCGTCGGCTTTCATAATGATTAACATGATGCTCCTCCAATTGTTGTTGACGCGAAATCCGGCCTCAAGCGGATTGCTTCGCGTAAATAGACATGTTTGATACTTCCTTGTGAAATTTCGGTATTCCAGAGTATCAATACCCGAATGCACCTGGGCAATGAATTAGGCACAGGGATTTCCTGTGTGCAAAATAACGGTACTTCATCCCATCCCATTTGCCGGGCTGCTTGAGCTGGAAATATAGAATTTAGATCGACCGTCAAAGAAAAAATGGCACTGGCTATATCAGTCGATTGCATAGACGGATTTTCTTTGAGTATGGCAGCCAGCAACTCTTGGGTAGCTTCTAATATCAAATCAGCCCGGTCTTCCTTAACCGTTGTTGCCCCTCTAACGCCACGTACAGTCATAATGCCTCCTATAACAAAAAAAAACGCGAGGCCGTTGGTCTCGCGTTTAGGGTTTCAATAAGGTTCTCTATGCCCGCTTTAAGCACCGCCAACGGCGTCCGGATGTAGGATGCCGTAATAATAATAGCGAGCAAAAAAGAAGCAGGTATGAGAGTTCATCGTTTTTTCTCTAATTAGGCTGGATTGTACTCACATTGAAGGGTTATGTCAAGCCGATTGAGCACAAAATCTCGAATTCAAAATTTTATCTTGAGTTTTGCCCCAACGAATACTCGCGCACTTTTTGACGAACCTGCCTGGCAGAATCAAGCATGATTACCTGATCCGCTAACTGCTTGGCTTGTTCTTTCGACCAGAGCCGAAGAATGGCTTTCGCGTGGGGAATAGCTCGTGGTGACATGCTAAATTCATCCAATCCAAAGCCTAACAGAATAGGCGCAGCATCTGGGTCGCCAGCTAATTCACCGCAAACGCCAACCCATAATCCGAAAGCGTGCCCGGCTTCGATCACCATTTTAATCAAACGTAAAACAGAGGGGTGGCAGGCATCCCCCAAATGGGCTACTTTGGGATTGGTGCGCTCCGCTGCCAGAGTATATTGGGTGAGATCATTGGTGCCGATGCTGAAAAAATCCACTTCCCTTGCAAATTGATCCGCCAAAATCGCCACAGATGGGACTTCCACCATAATGCCAACCTG
>JBDKUB010000533.1:0-6533 GCA_039679915.1 Anaerolineaceae bacterium | reverse complement strand
CGTATCACCGCTATCGAAAGAAGCGTATTTTTGAATTTTTGAAACTGCTATTTGAAGTTCCATCGATTAACCATTTAACTTACTTATCTAAAAATTGATTTCAAGGTTTAGCCGCAATAATGAACATAACCTTTGATCGATCGTCTTCGATTAGCTTGATCGACACGTCGATAAATCCATTTTGCTTTAAACTGGCAGCAAAATTCTCATCCCAAATGTGAATAGCTGAATCGAAATTTAAGATTCGATTGATTAATTTTTCATACCAAAGTTTACCTTTTATTAATGCAAACGGCAAGATAATTAATTGTCCCCCAGGTATTAAAACTCTAAATATTTCAGCGATGGCAGCTTTATCGAAAATATATTCAGATGGAAAAGTTGAAACGACTTGATCGAAATGCTCATCCGGAAATGGCATAGCAAATATATTTCCCCTTATCAATGGAGGATTATCCACAACCGTAGAAATCATTTTTCTTGCCCGATGAATCATTTGTTTGCTTTCATCGATCCCCACAATACTTTTTTGGCATTTTATGGCTGTATCTAATAGATGACCGGGACCAAAACCGACCTCTAGGATGTGTTGTCCAGATAGAAATGGTAACGCTAGGTGAATCCAGGTATTCCACTGTCCCAGCGAAACGATTGCGGCGACGAAATCGTATGTCCAAGCCAATTGGTGGTAAAGCAGATGATAACCCCATTTAAAAAGCCAATTGATTATTTTCATTATAAAGTGAATAAATAAAAACAGAAATATTAAGTTATAGGAATAATTTGATATTTATCTAACAATAATGGGCAATATTGCTGGAATAATGCGGTAATTTATTTCTTTTAAAGCTTCGGATTGAATCTCACCATCGGCATGCATTGGCGTAGGTTGAAGGGAATGAATTGTCAGCCAGGGTGTTTGATATTCGTGGATATTGGGATGCTCGATATAACTTCCTTCACCGGGTTTCATCGTACGGGGCAATAAGCGCATGGTTTGCGTCCGAGTAGGCATATATCCATGGACAAAAGTCAGCATTCCATCGAATGGATCGGCATGGGGAGTCATATAGAATAATCCGCCGGTGATTGGATTGTTTCCGACGGTCACCAATGTACAGGGTCCATGATATGAACCGCCGTCCCAATCGATTTTTACTTCCCAATGGTGATTCTGGATAATGCCGATAATTGTTGCCAGCAGGTAGCGTAAAGTACCGTGAAGCCAGGTGATTTTTTGTTGAATTAGTGTGATTGTGGGTTCCAAACCGATAGCTGAATTATTATCGAAATACCTGCTGTTTACTTCCCCTAGATCCATTTTCTTTATGTTTCCCTGGGCAATGATCCTGGCAGCTTCATTCAAATCGGTAGATAGTTTTAGGTTGACAACCAGATCATTCGCTGATCCGAGGGGAAGCACACCCACAGGTGGTAAGCGATCATAGCCTGATAGACTAGCTGCTAACATCATGCCGTTGATGACTTCGCTGATACTGCCATCACCTCCTGCAGAAATAATCACCGGGCTGCCGTTCTGAACGGCTTTGGCAGCTAATTCTATTCCATGGCCAGGACCTTGAGTGATTAATAGCTCATAGTCGATATTCGCCAGTTTCAATGCGGCTTCTAACTCCGGTTTTCGCTTTAATGCACGCCATCTCCCGGCATATGGGTTTAATATTACAGTGGCTTTCATTAAAATTATTCGGGTTTAAATTCCACTTCGATGCCTTGTGCTTTCAGCCAAGTAATGGCATCTTCGATGACCATGGGATTTCCAGCCAACTGCACTTCGACCCATCCTTCTTCCGGTGTAATCTGAGCTTTGACAATGTTTACTGTAATATCAAATTGACGGATGAGTTGATTAATAATCGGCACGCTTATCAATGAAGCCGGATATATTAGACGATAGATTTGGTCTGACATTCTTGCCTCCTAAACATAAAAAAGAGGGTTCTAAAAAAACCGGTGAACTACGCAATATTATTCTATTTGGAAATTTTAGCATAAATCGAAAAATTGAGAACCGATGCCTATAAATCGATTGACGAACTGCTTTCTTTGGATGCTAATTGCCCACATCCTGCCCGAATATCTATCCCGCGTCGCAGGCGGATCGAACAAGGAATGCCATGTTGTTCTAAACGGCTCTTGAATGCTACGGCTTTCGACTGACTGCCGGCTTTACCTGGATATGATCGAGTAGGGTTTAGCAGGATCAAATTTACATGGCATAAAATCCCGGATATTTTCTTTGCCAATAGGTCGGCTTGAATTTGATCATCATTGACCTCATTGATGAGCGCCCACTCGAAACTGATCCTTCTCCGGGTTGTAGAAACATAGAACTTACAGGCATCCAGCAGTTCGTCTAAGGGATATTTTCGATTTATAGGCAATAGGGAGGAGCGTAATTGGTCATCTGCAGCATGCAATGAGACAGCCAGATTTACTTGACGGTTTTCGCCGGCAAATTTCTTTATTGCGGGGGCTATACCCACCGTAGAAATAGTAAAACGACGAGCGCCGAAATTGAGCCCCTGCTTATGGTTTAACCGGTCGATAGCTTCCATCATTGCATCATAATTATGAAAGGGTTCTCCCATTCCCATCACTACGATATGGGTAAGTTTTTGTTGAGTTTCTGCTAAATTGCGAATAAAAAATAACACCTGTTCGACAATTTCGCCCGAAGATAAATTGCGGGCGTAACCCATTTGACCGGTGGCACAAAAGACGCATCCCATTGCACATCCAACTTGAGTAGAAATACATAATGTGCGGCGTTTGTTATAGGACATCAACACCGTTTCGATGGTTTTCTGATCAGGTAATCTAAAGAGAACTTTCGTCGTTTGATTATCTTTTGAAGTGATTTGATTTATTGGAGTTAATCGAGAAAACGTATAAATTTCGGATAATTTATTTTTAAATGAGGCAGGTAAAGAAGAAAAACTGGCTGGATTTTGCCATAAATTTTTGTATAAACCCTGCCATATCTGCTCTGCGCGGTAGCTGGGTTCTCTTTCGCTATTTACGAATTCAGTAATGTCCGAATATTCAAAGTCGAATATCGATGGTTTATTGACTGCCATTATGACCTGTAATGGTTGATGAAGAAGAATTCGTCAGAATGTCCAATAAGCTAGAAAGATCTTTGGTGATCAGATCGGGAGGGGGAGACCATTTTTGCGCTTGAGATAGCTCTGTAACGCCCGATAATACGAGGGCGGTCCGGCATCCCAATTTTTGTGCGCCGGCTATATCCGTTTCAAGGCGGTCTCCTACAACCATTGTTTCGTTGGGTTTGACCCCCATACGTTCCATCGCCATGATGTATATTTCAGGAGCCGGCTTCCCGACCACATGCGGTTTAACGCTGCTGGCAGCTTCTAAACACGCTAAAATAGCACCAACTCCGGGAACGAGCCCTTGCGGGGTGGGGAAAGTAACATCGGCGTTAGTAGCAATGAATGCTGCGCCGCCTCGTATCAGAAGCGTCGCCCGGCATAGTTTTTCATAATTTAAATTTTGATCCAATCCGACGATTACTGCCAATACATTATCTTCGCTCGATCGAAATTTATCGCAAATAAGCGTGTCTTTTAATCCTTCTTCGCCGATTATGTATAGGTTTCCGCCATTAGGGAAACGGTGAAATAAGTATTGTTTCAACACCTGTGAAGAATTGATTATCTCTTCGGGGTTTAGTCGAACGTTGAATTTTTTGAGTTTTTCCAGGTACTGGCTAATCGACAATGAGGCATTATTAGTAGCTAGAGTCACTTTATATTGATTGGATTTAATGATATTGAATATTCGAGGAAGATCACCAATAGGTTGATCTTGCTTCCAGAGAACTCCATCCATATCCAGGATTAGTGCGCGAACATTCTCAAATTGTTTCATAATGCCTTAGCTTATTTTTACAAAAAAGGGCTTGCGCAGCAATCCCTTTTTTGTAAAATAGACAATGTTGATTATTTATTATTTGTTGGAGGTAATTTTTTACCTTCCGGTAATTCCATCACCTGGTCGACTAAACCATATTCCACGGCATGTTTTGCCGTCAAATAGAAATCGCGTTCTGTATCTTTTTCTATGGTTTCGATTGATTGGCCGGTATGCATAGATAATATTTCGTTGAGGCGAGATTTCAATCGTAAGATTTCTTTTGCCTGTATTTCGATATCCGAAGCCTGGCCTTGAACACCACCCAGCGGCTGATGCATATGAATAGTCGCTTGTGGCAATGCATATCTCTGGCCTTTTGTACCAGCCGTTAATAATACGGTCCCAAACGAAGCAGTCATTCCAACTGCCAAAGTGCTGATTGGATTTGGGATCATCTGCATAGTGTCATAAATTGCCATGCCAGCATATACCTGACCGCCAGGGGAATTGATATACATTTGTATAGGCGATTCGGGATCTTCACTGCTTAGATACAATAATTGGGCAACGATTAAGTTTGAGACCTGATCGTTGATGGGTGTGCCTAAAAATATGATACGGTTTTTCAATAGTAATGAATAAATGTCATAGGCGCGTTCGCCATGACCGGATGTTTCTATTACCATTGGAATCAATGATTGGGGATTCATCATACTAATTATTTACTCGACTTTCTAAATAATCTAATTTCTTATGTTTTATGATGCTTGTGCATCTTCAGAAGGTGAAGAAGTTTCAGCAATTTCTGTTACTTCTACAGCCTCTTCTTTCTTTTCTTCTTCAAGTTTTTCTTCCTGACCACTGGCTATAGATCGTAATTTCTCGATTGTTTTTTGGGTCAACATATCCATCATGATATTACTTACAATATATGACATAGATTCTTGATTGGACAAATATTTTTGAGCTTTTTCTTTTGGCCAATTTTGATATATGGCATCTATTGTACGAGTAGTTGCTTGGCTTAATTCGTCTTGATCTATATCGATTTTCTCTTTTTCGTTGATTTCCATCAATATAAGAGATTTTTTTATTTTTGTTTCAGTTGATGGCAATAACTCTTCTCTTAATTTAGCCATATCGATATTTCTGGTCTTAAGATACAAATCGATGTCCATATGCTGTTGCAATAATCGTTCATTGAGGTTATCAATAGCACGATCGATTTCATGTTCTAACATCTGGGGTGGGTATTTGATTTTAGAGATGGATATCACTTCATTCAAAACTCTATTATCATAATCCTCGTTATATTTTTCTTTTGCCTGTTCTTCTAACGAATTTTTAACCGCATTATAAAATTCATCATAAGTAGAAAATTCACCTATAGATTGAGCAAATACATCATCTAATTCAGGGAGAATTCGAGCTTTAATCTCGTCCACCTTGACATAAAATTCAGCTTTGACACCGGCTAAGTCTTTGTAAAGACCCTTCTTGGGGTAAGTATATGAGAATGTTTTCTCATCACCAACAGACATCCCTATGAGATTGCGTGAAAACCCGATATATGGGAATTCGGCTTCATCGGATTTTTTAGGCTTAATTGTAATTGAACTATCCCTTTTATTAATGAACTCAGCATTTTGTCCTTCTTTTGGATTTAATCGGATAGCGCTCAATTGTATATAGACTTGATCACCTTCTTGGGCTGGCCTGTCAACAGGTTCATAAACCACCTGCCGTTCTCGAAGCTCAGTGATTGCTTCATCTATCTCTTCATCGCTGACGCTTGGACATTCATAAGGAATGCGTATACTGCGATAATCACCTAATTCGACTGTGGGACTTAATGGAATTAAAAATTTAAGCATAGGTGGATCAAGCTTGAAATCTTCGAGAGTGCCTGGTCCATAAGGAGATATTTTTGCTTCTTCTATAGCTTTTGGATAGAGTTCATCGATCAGGATTTCAATTGCTTCTTCAAGAATAACCGGTTCACCGATGTATCGAACCACAACCGGATAAGGAGCTTTACCGGGACGAAACCCTGGAATTTTTGATTTACTGGCAATGCGGCGGGCTGCTCTTAATTTAGCATCCTCGAAAGGTTCGGGGTCTACTTCGACTTGAATTTTAGCTTGATGATCTTCGAGAAATTCGGTATTTATTTTCAAGGTAATATTCCTTAGATTAAATAGTCTATTTCTTGAATAGAACGGCTGGATTATATCATGCGATTATTAGATATTTATATGAAAAACCCGTTTATTGACAAAAACGGGCTAATTAGTGGGGAAGGAGGGACTTGAACCCTCACGCTTTTCAGCACATGATCCTAAGTCATGCCTGTCTGCCAATTCCAGCACTTCCCCTTAATCGGGTAATCTATTGCGAGCGAGATTATAAGCGAGACATTTGTTGTCGTCAATCTTTGATATAATTTCAACTCACGCCTGTAGTAAGGAGCTTCAAGTGAGCCAAATTGTGAACACCAACACCCCGGGAAAAACCCGTACTCAATTATCAAAATTTACTGTTATGGCTATCAGAGAGCTGATGAAACAAAAACAATTCAGCGAAAATACCAAAGACTTGGTTGCATTCATCGTCCTCTCTTTAAAAGCTATCAG
>JBDKUB010000006.1:0-3885 GCA_039679915.1 Anaerolineaceae bacterium | reverse complement strand
GATAAACCGCTTGTTTCTATCATAACCCCTTCGTATAACCAGGGAAAATACCTTGAAGCTGCTATGCAATCGGTGCTGGCACAAAGGGATGACAGCTTTCGATTGGAATATCTGGTCGTAGATGGAGGGTCTACAGATGGCAGCCAGGAGATAATCCGGTGTCATGCTGCCGATTTAGCCTGGTGGGTTTCGGAAGCGGATCATGGACAGGCAGACGCAATTAACAAAGGATTTCGGCGTGCTCAAGGTGAAATTGTTGCCTGGTTGAATTCGGACGATTTATATTTACCGGGAGCGATTTCTTCTGCGGTGCAGGCGTTGCAGTCTAATCCGGAATTAGGTTTGGTATTTGGGGATGCAATAACGATAGACGGGCAGGGTGTTCCTCTTAATCATCTGGTATTTGGGGATTGGGGGTTGGCTGAGCTGGTTCGATTTCGGATCATTTGCCAGCCGGCGGTATTCATGCGCAGGGCAGCTCTTGAAAAAGCTGGCTATTTAGCGGCGGAATATCACTATATGCTCGACCACCATCTATGGTTGCGCATAGCCTGTCATTCGCCCATCAAGCATGTGAAGCACACCTGGGCAGCCGCCCGGCAACATGCACAGGCAAAAAATGTCGCCCAGGCTGTCGGTTTCAGCCAGGAGACAATGCGCCTGCTGCAGTGGATTCAAACTCAGCCCGAGTTCTCCGAATTAGTAAAGCATAATTCACGCAAGATAATGGGCGGTGCTTATAGGCTCAGTGCTCGTTATTATTTGGATGGCGGAATGCCCTCTCAAGCGTTGAAGGCATACATGAAAGCATTTTGGTATTATCCGGCTTATACGTTGCAACACTGGCATCGTATCTTGTTTGCTACGTTGTGTTTAGTTGGCGGAAAAGGCATGGCGGGATGGTATGAAAAATTTCGTCGGAAAGCTGATTTTTCGGATATTGCAAATTTGGAAGATTGGTATGGGATATGCCTAAAGCAGAAATGAGCAATCAGCCTATCCTGGTGACAGGGGCGCACCGCTCTGGCACAACCTGGGTTGGTAAGGTCTTATGCGCCAGCGGCGAAGCCGCTTACATCAGCGAGCCTTTGAATTTGTGGCATCGCCCTGGCATTATGGGCGCGCCGGTCGCAGGCTGGTACACCTATATCACTGACGAGAATGAGGCAGCCTATTTGACCGCTTTTAAAGATATGTTCGATTATCGCTATCACCTGTGGGTTGAAATCCAATCGATAAAATCCTGGAAAGATTTCCTGCGTATGCTGCGCGATGGCAATACTTTTTTCTGGGGAAAGCTGCTCGACAAGCGACCCTTGCTCAAAGACCCTTTTGCGGTGTTTTCCATACCCTGGTTTGTGGAGCGCTTGAATTGTGAAGTGGTGGTGACCGTTCGACATCCGCTGGCTTTTGTTAGCAGTTTGAAACGGCTGGAATGGAATTTCGATTTTTCAGACCTGCTCGAACAGCCTTTATTGATGCGGGATTGCCTCAATCCTTATCGACAGGAAATATTGGCAGTCCAACAAATGCCCGATGATATCATTACCCAGGGGAGCTTGCTTTGGAAATTGATTTATCGAACCGCTTACGATTACCGAAACCTCCATCCTAAGGTGATGTTTGCTCGCCATGAAGATTTATCCATAGAACCTATGGAGGGCTTTCGCCGTCTATATGAAGCCTTGGGTTTAAGTTTCAGCTCCAAAGTCGAGAAAGCTATATTAGAATCCAGCGGTTCGGAAAACCCCAAAGAATTGTCTCGAAATAAGGCACATGCAGTGCGTCTGGATAGTCGCTCCAATTTAGAAAACTGGAAACGTCGATTGACTGACGATGAGATAGAACGCATCAAGCAGTTGACAGGTGAAGCAGCATCTCGTTTTTATCCCGAAGCGGATTGGCAATGAAAACCGCATTTGAACCTCTAACGCCTCTTTCGAATAAACCATTAGTATCCATCGTTACCCCGTCTTTCGATCAAGCCAGGTATCTCGAAGAAGCGATTGATTCGGTGCTGAGCCAGGATTATCCTCATCTGGAATATATCATTATCGACGGCGGGTCGACCGATGGCAGCCGCGAAATCATCCAAAAATATAGCAGCCACCTCGCTGAATGGGTGAGTGAAGCCGATCAGGGTCAAACCGATGCAATCAACAAAGGGTTTGCACGTGCGCATGGTGATATTTTTGCCTGGCTCAATTCAGATGATCGCTATCGACCGGGTGCTGTGAGCGAGGCAGTCGCTTTTCTTAAGGAACATCCTCAAGTGGGCATGGTTTATGGGGATGCGAATTTGATCGATGAAGCAGGTCATATTATCGGCAAATTTCCTGCTGCTCAAACCAATTATCGCCGCTTGCGCCGAGGTTATGTGCACATTCCGCAGCAATCCGCTTTTTTTCGAGGCGAATTGTGGCGAAAAGTTGGACCATTGGATGCGAGCTTCTACTTTGCTATGGATTATGACTTGTGGGTGCGTCTGGCAAAAATCACGCCCGTGCTATACCAGCCGCGATTATGGGCGGATTTCCGGCTACATGGTGAAGGCAAATCTTTCATTTCGGACGAACGTTGTTGGCCGGAAATGCTGCGCGTCCATTTCCGAGAAGGCGGAAGTCGTTTTTCTTGGTTGTATATCATGTCTAAAGTTCGTCCGTGGATTTACGGCTGGTTGCCTTTGAGTTTACGGGTGCGATTTCGGCAGCGTTTTGGCCATCTCTGATTTATAAAGGACTATTTAATTGCGGGTATTGGCTTCCTGGCTCGATCGATATAGTTGGTTGTGGTTAATATTCGCTGCACCATTTCTACTTTTCCCTTCGCCAACACGCAGCCTGGCATTATTGGTTTTACCGCTTATCTGGATTGCTGGCTGGATTTCGACTGGTACACCATTCCCGCGGACTATCCTTAACCCCTCATTGCTATTAATGGCATCGATGGTTTTGGTTAGCCTGTGGGCTACTTATGATTTGAACATCAGTCTGGGAAAAGTATGCGGGGTAATGCTGGGGATGGCAGTGTGTTTCATGTTTATCCAAAAAGGGACAACCAGGCACGGGTGGCTGGTTTGCATGGGGATATTTGGACTTTGTGGATTGGGAATTGCCGGGGCAAGCTTGCTGGGCACTAATTGGGTAATCGGAAGCAAATGGTCTTTTCTGACTAATATCACTTCTAAATTACCGGTTAGCCTTACCCAAGTAACCGGTGCGGCAGAGGGCTTTCATCCCAATGAAGTGGCTGGGGCGCTTTTGTGGGCACTGCCTTTGATGATAACAACAACGATTGGATTGGCTCGAAAGCTGTATTTTCAATCCAAACGATGTGATGATAACTATGGTTATAGATCCAAGATTTGGATTGCTTTTATTATGGTGGGGATTGCCTGCTTGTTTTCTCTCCTTATCCTTGTATTAACTCAGTCGCGGACGGCTTATCTGGCGTTAATATTGACCTTGATAATTTTGGGATGGGTCATATTGCCGCGGCGATGGCAGATAGGGTTGGCAGTCTTGGCTGTTATCGGGGTGGCTATCTTTGGATTTTATGTTAACTCCATGGGTGCAGATACCCTGGACCGTTTTTTATTCGAATCCAACGCAGGTGATGCATCGAATTCGATAAACACCATGGAAGGCAGACTGGAAATTTGGAGGCGGGCTTATGAATGTGTCCGCGATTTTCCTTATACCGGGATGGGGATGAATACATTTCGTACAGTGGTATATGTAGTGCACCCTCCGCTTTTGTTCAGCCCCAATATCGACATTGGCCATGCACATAATGAATTCCTTCAGGCTGCCCTCGATTTGGGTGTGCCCGGGTTGCTGGCGTTCATAGGATTGTATGTCGCAGCATTTATCTTGATATATAAGG
>JBDKUB010000585.1:0-2010 GCA_039679915.1 Anaerolineaceae bacterium | reverse complement strand
AAATTTCCGGTTACGGTTAGTTTGAGATCCTGCCCAACAGCAATACTGCCCCCACTATACATCTGATATTCAACATCCTCCACGGTTCGAGTGCCTTCTTCTTGCAGCATCTCACTTCGGATGCGAATGGTTCCTTTCGGCACCAGGATGACCACAGCATCTACCGGTAAGGTCATCGTCTGCACCAATTCCATCTTTCGGTTATAAGGCATCTCGAAGGCAAACACCACCTGATAGTTCCCCGAACCGGGTCTAACACCGTAAGTGTCGCCAAATCCATCGGGAGTCTCGATATATCGATCACCTAATACACTATCTTGAAATTGCAGGTTTTTCGAACCTACCGGTAATTTAAATTTGATCGTCGGAACCCCCTCCCTTTCCTGGACCAAAGTATATTTTGACGGGTTCGACATAATATATAATTCGACAATCCTGACGGTTTGTTCATCCACCATCTCGAAGAATAGATGAAGCCGATCGACTTTAATAATTGAAGTATCGGTGATCGATTTGTACACCGTTATGGGAAGATCCAATGCCCTTGTTTCGGGCGCTACTACATTGACATCCGAACTATAGGTGACATTATCGAATTCGGTTGTTGTGAGAAAAACCCGTCCTTCGACAAATTCAACCCCACGAAATAAAAAATGACCATCCGATTCGGTTTTCGTCGTTTCCGTAATCACTTGAACCATATTGTCGTAACCTCTTAAGGTCACTGTCAATTCGGAAGTTGGGTCATTATCCGTACCGTTGATCACTTTGCCGGTGATAATCCCTGTTTCGACTATGGCGGTCGGTGAAATTGTGGGTACGCTTTCGGAAGAAGGGGTTACCTGGGTAATTACAGGCGTGGGAGTAGTTGCAGTTATGAGAGGAGATGCGTATACCTGACCTCGTAAATAATCGATGATTGCCCATCTATCTTCTTCAGAAAGCAGGCTTCCAAACGAAGGCATATCCGGCGCCTTCCCGGTAGTGATCGATTGATATAAATCTTGAGAAGATTTTGTAGAAATATAAGCCAGATCGACCAGGTTGGTTGGGGGTTTGGTTAATTTGCGCGCATCTTCTCCATCACCCTTTGCTTGTTCGCCATGACACCTGCTGCAATAGGCTTGATATGCTTGTTTGCCCTTTACTTGATCCTCATCGCTGCTGCCCATCCGATACAAATATGCCACAACATCCCATATTTGCCGATCAGAAAGGCTTGGAAAGGGCGGCATATATCGTTTCAGGTTGCCATTTTTTATCGTAATGAACCAATTAGAAGGCGCCGAGCGACGAATAATCTCCGGTGAATTCAGAACGGTTACCGGATTGGGCAATTGATTTGCCCGCTCCCCATCCCCCATTCCCGTATGACCATGGCATGAAGCGCACTTTTCCTCATAAATCAGTTTTCCATTGTTCGAATCTGGCGGTACCAATGGATATACGCTGGAACTCACTCGCTCCATGGGGGTGGTCACGGCAACGGAAGTCTCTGCGCCGGGTGGAGGTGTTACATCTGCGGTTAAAGACAAGGAGCAGGCAGAAAACGCAAAACTCATCCCAATGATAATCATATATCGAAATAATTTCACGGCTGAAAAGCGGGTCATTTCTTTTGGAAGCCCTCCGGGGATAAAGCTTCCCCACAGTGGGGACAGAAACGATCCGACATCTGTAGCGGACTTCCACATTGTGGACAAAACCCGCCTGCTTTCTCCCCGCGTTCACGTCTTCGCGTCGCCAACAACACCTCTATATCGTCATCTGGAGTCGCCAGTGGTCGCTTTCCACCTTGTTTCCCTGAAGAAGAACTTTGCGAATGGTTGGTTTGGATTGTATTTCCAGCGTATTCACCGGGTTTCTTTTTACCAATTAGCATATTTCCTGAGCGAGATTCTATTTGTTGCAGAATACTTACGCCTTGAGTTAATAAATGACGGCGTTGAGACTGATATATCTCATCGGGAATTTTACCCATTTCATGATCGAAATCGAGCTCCAACAGGG